>CAWJLI010000184.1:0-57498 GCA_963843095.1 Bryobacterales bacterium | reverse complement strand
GTTATGCCCTCTACTGGTTTCGTTCACCTGTAACTCGTCTTCCTGCCGGATCGCTTCCCCCACCATCAGCTTGTATCGCTCTTCGAAAATATGCAGCGGCAAACACGTTCGCGGAAACACCACAACCTGCAAAGGAAACAACGGGAGCAGCCGCGAAGGCATGGTACTATTATGGCGTTTCTCGGGTGGGGCATGTTTTAGCTTGCCCAGACCAGTGTTATGAAGATCGACGGCAAAGTCGTGATCGTCACCGGCGCTTCGGCAGGCATCGGAGCGGCGTGCGCCGCAGAGTTTGCGCGCGCCGGCGCGAAGCTCTCCTTGTGCGCTCGCTCGGAAGAAGGACTGCGCCGCGCCGCAGGCGATCAGGCGCTCATCACGGCCGGCGATCTGACCGACGAAGCCGTGCGGCGCCGCGTGGTGGAGCGGACGATCGAGCGGTTCGGCGCGATCGACATCTTGATCAACAACGCCGGCATCGGAATATACATTCCCTCCTGGGAAGCGCCGGAAGTCGAAGTGCGCCGCCTCATGGAGCTGAACTTCTTCGCGCTGCTCGGCATGATCCAACTGGTGACGCCGCACATGCGCGCGCGGCGGAGCGGCACCATCGTCAACGTGGGATCCATCGGCGGCAAGATCGTGCTGCCCTGGCTGACGGTGTACAGCGCGTCCAAATACGCGGTCGGCGCGCTCACCGAGGGGCTGCGCATGGAACTGCGCCGCGACGGCATACGCACCATGCTGGTGTGCCCCGGTTACGTGCTCACCGAATTTCAGCAGCGCGCGCGTGGGCGAAGTTCCGCCGCAAATGGTGCAGCGGCCGGCGCTTCGCCATCACGGCCGCCGAATGCGCCGCGGATATCCGCCGCGGCGTGGAGCGCGACGCGCGCACGGTGATGTCGCCGCGCGTGGGCTGGCTGCTGGTGGCGCTGGCGCGCCTGCTGCCGCGCGCCGTGGAAGCGCGCATGGCGCGCATGAATGGAACGGCATGAACCTGCGGCTCAAGCAGACTCCGGGCATCTACCTGTTGGGCTTCATGGCCAGCGGCAAATCCACCGTGGGCCGCCACCTGGCGCACCGGCTGGGCTGGAGTTTCTTCGATCTCGACGACGAAATCGAGGCGGCCGAGAAGACCACCATCGCGCAGATTTTCGATACGCGCGGCGAAGCCGAGTTCCGCCGCATCGAAAGCGAGATGCTGGCGCAGCACGTGCGCTCGATCGAGCATGGGCGGCCGGCCGTGGTGGCGCTGGGCGGCGGCGCGTTCATCACTCCGGCCAATCGCGAGCTGGCGGCCAGTAACGGCGTGAGCGTCTGGCTGGATTGCGATTTCGAGCGCATCGCGCGCCGCGTGGCGCAGGCCGCCCACCGGCCGCTGGCGCGCGATCCCGAGAAACTGGCGGCTCTGTTCCATGAGCGCCGCGACATCTACCGGCTGGCCGACGTCCACATCCCGATCGAAACGGACGATCCGGACGCCGTCGCCACCGCCATTCTGGCGCACCCTTTCTTCCGATGACCAAGCGCACGCTGCGACGCCAGGCCTCCGCCATTTTTCGCGCCGCGCTGCGGGCGGCCGATCCGCACGATGCGGTGATGCGCTACCTGGCGCGGCGCGATTATTCCCGCTTCCGCCACGTCTACGTGATCGGCGCGGGCAAGGCCGGCGCTTCCATGGCGCAAGCCGCCGAGCGCGCGTTGGGGCGCCGTCGTCACCGCCGGCCTGGTCAACGTCAAGTACGGCCACGTCGCCAAACTGCGCCGCATCGAGTTGAACGAATGCGGCCACCCGGTGCCCGACGAGCGCGGCGTGGCCGGCGCCGAGCTCATCGCGGCGATCGCTTCCGCTGCCGGCGCCGGCGACCTGGTGCTGTGCCTGATTTCCGGGCGGCGCCTCGGCGCTGCTGCCGCTGCCCGCGCCGCCCGTCACGCTGGCGGAAAAGCAGGAGGTCACGCGGCTGCTGCTCGCGTGCGGCGCCGACATCCACGAAATCAACGCCGTCCGCAAGCACCTGTCGGCCATTAAGGGCGGGCAACTGGCGCGCCTGGCGTGGCCGGCAAGAGTGGAAGCGCTGCTGGTTTCCGACGTGATCGGCGACGATCTGGACGTGATCGGCTCCGGCCCGGCCGCGCCCGATCCATCGACTTTCCTCGACGCAGCCGGCGTGCTCGACCGCTACGGCATTCGCGACAAGGTTCCGGCAGCGGTCCGCACGCGCATCGAACAAGGCGTAGCCGGCGCGATTGACGAAACACCCAAGCCGGGCGACAGGCTCTTCGCGCGCGTCCGCAACACGGTGGTGGGCGGCAACCGCCTGGCGCTCGATGCGGCGGCGCACTACGCCCGGCAGCTTGGATTTCGCACACTGGTGCTTTCGAGCTCCATCGCGGGCGAGACGCGCGAGATCGCACGCATGCACGCCGCCATTGCGCGCGAAGTAGCGGAGTCCGGCCGGCCAGTGAAACCGCCCGCCTGTATCATCACCGGCGGCGAGACCACGGTCACGCTGCGCGGCGACGGGCTCGGCGGCCGCAACCAGGAATTCGTGCTGGCGGCGGCACTCGATATCGCCGGCCTCGACAACGTGGTGGTGTTCAGCGCCGGCACCGATGGCACCGATGGACCCACCGACGCGGCCGGCGCCATCGCCGATGGAGATACGCTGCGCCGCAAGCCGGACGCCCGCCGCTATCTGGACGCCAACGACTCCTACCACTACTTCGACTCGCTGGGCGACCTGGTGATCACAGGCCCCACCAACACCAACGTGGCCGATGTGAGAATCCTCTTAATTGGGAGGCGCGCATGAGCTTCTGGCGGAAAGAGGTAGTCGACTTCGCGCTCAGCCACGAAACGCAGCGGCAGATGGAAGGGCTTCGCGAGTGGATCAAGCGCGAGCCCGCCAACCCGCAGCCCTATTGTCACCTGGCGCAGTTCTACCGCATGGAGAACCGCACCGAGCAAGCGCTGGGTCTGCTGTTAGAAGCCGTGCGCCTGGATGCCACATTCGCGGAAGCCCACGTCGCGCTCACCGAAATATACGCCGTTAGAGCCGACTACCCCGCCGCCTGGCGCCACGCCCGCCTGGCCGAGCAAAACGGTAATCCGCGCGGGGTAGAGTTGCTTAGGAGACATGGGGTGGCGGAGTGAGATCGGCCGGGTCAGTGGCAGATACGTCTCGTTAGGTCCCGGATTCGTCCCCAGGCGTCACATTACGCTATTTCCCGTAAGTGATGGATGAATCCACTCCGAAGAAGGTGACGGATGAATCGGCGTCGAACTTGTGGTAATTCCGAAAGAACCACTCATCGCGCCTGTCCGTGTCCCGTCGAATGATCGTGCTGGAAGTCACGGGCAGCAGATACTGCCTGGTTCCGATCATGACCTCGTCGTAGTCCGCAACGCTGGATATAAACCTGACGGGGGCCGGGATTTCGGTGATGACTTGCGTAATGCGCCAAACTGCTCCTGTGGCAGGGTCCGCGTAGACAGATCCGGAATAAGGTGCATACACGCCGGATTTGATCAGGGTCCAGTCCGAACCGCGCTTGACGGCACGGTCCAGGCCCCACTCCGAATCCTTCAGGCTGACACTGTAATTGAAGACCGCAAGACGATGCGCCCGCAGAGTCTCCCAGTGGTCCCATACGATGGTGGCCTTGGTCGCCAACGCTTCGAATTGACTGAAGGAATACCAGCCCGCCTCTTTCCATTTGGGATGTGCGGGTGGTTTTCGGGTCCTTCCTCCTGCACTGATACTTGCGCAACACCAGTATTCACGCCCATCATGAGCCAACCGATTCGAGTTGCTCCCCCCCACTGGGTGCCACTTGTTGGACCCGACCCGGCCCTCGGACGACACGATCGACTGTTCATAGGCGACGTCGGGCATCCGGTAACTCGTGGCGTACCGCCTCATCAGCGTCAGAATTTGCTCCTGTTCGGCTGCGTTTGGTGGCGCCTCGGTTTGCGCCGTCATGGCTCCGCGGAACGCGAGAAGGCACAACACGAGGAGCAACGTCCGGTTACGCGCGGATGATTTCCCAGATGGCTGGCGCATGGCTCGCCCCGAGTGTAGATGATCTGACGGCCGCGCACAAGCCGCCGCATCACATTGATCACGTTGTCCTGCATGAAAACTGGTGACAGAAAACTGGTGACAGGCTACGTGTTTCCACTTTGTTCCCATATACCCATATTGGCCAGGATGGTAATATGGGTCATATGAAGACCACCGTCGAGATTGCGGATTCGCTGTTCGAGGAGGCCAAGGCCTTCGCCGCATCGCGCGGGCTGCCGCTTCGCCAATTGATCGAAGATGGGGGCCAAAACGGGGACAGCCTACGAAACTCAGGTCTCGCGCGTCGATCACCAGCCCATCTGACTCATGCGTTCGAGGATAATTGCGCTGTAGTCATTCATATGTTCCGGCCGCCACCGCAGCGGAGCCGGCAGAATCGCCGCGAGCCGTGCCGCCTGCTCCCTGTCCACGCGAGATGCTGCGATCCCGTAATGGTAGTGCGATGCCGCTTCAGCCCCGTAAACGCCGGGCCCCCACTCGACCACATTCAGATACAGTTCGAGGATGCGCCGCTTTCCCAGAACCAGCTCGGCCACCGGAACCAGCGTGAATTCCGCGCCCTTGCGCAGGAAGGAGCGGCCCGTCCCGAAGAACAGGTTTTTCACGAGCTGCTGTGTGATAGTGGAAGCCCCGCGGCCGCGCCCTTTCTCCAGGTTGGCCTCCGCCGCAGTCTTCATCTCGTGCCAGTCGAATCCGTGATGCTCATAGAACCGTCCATCCTCCGCGGCGATCACCGCGTGCTGGAGGTCGGAAGAAATCCGGCCAAGCCCGACGAATACGTACCGCTTGTGATACGCCTTCTTGTGCATCCAGGCCTGCACGCGCCGCTCGATGTGCACGGCGGTCAACGGCGGGTTGATCCAACGAACGGCCAGGAGGCTGAGAACAAGCAGCGACCACCCAACGAGAACGATGGTGAGGCACCATCGCAGCAGACGGCGCAGGATGCCTTTGCGCGGCCGAGCGGGTCGAGGGCGTTTCGCTGAGGTCACATTCCAGGATAAGCCGGGGCGGATGGCGTGATGGAAGCCCCGCCGCGGGACGCACGCCAAGTACAATCGGCCACCAGGGTATCGGCTCATCGGTAGAACACGGCGAACCCGCGGGTGCATGTACTGCTATTCGTCGGAGGACCCCATCCATTGCCATCATCAAGATCGCCGCTCATCGCTCTGACGATGCTTGCAAACGGAACGACCCCCCGCCGAAAATGGCTATACTCCAGTATGCGCTTTCTTGTCTTCTCACTCCCCCTTATGGCCGCCGGCTTAGCGTGGGCTTCCGATGCCTCCGCTCAAACAGTCACAGTCAGCTTTCCGGCTGCCCGTTCCGAAAAGCCGCTGGACGGCCGGCTGCTGCTGCTGCTCTCGAACGATCCGACCGACGAGCCGCGCATGCAGATCGACGATACGCTCAAATCGCAGATGGTTTTCGGCGTGACCGTCGACGGATGGAAGCCCGGCGAGGCCATCACCATCGGCGACGACGCGCAGGGCTATCCGCGGGCGAGCCTGAAGGACGTGCCCGCCGGAGACTATACGATCCAGGCCGTGCTGAACGTGTACGAGACCTTTCACCGGTCGGACGGCAAGACGGTGAAGCTGGCGCCGGATCGCGGCGAAGGCAAGCTCTGGAACATCGCGCCCGGCAATCTGCTGTCGAAGCCGCAGCTGGTTCACATAGTTCCCGGTGCGCCGCCGATCGCTATCTCGCTCGACGAAGTTATCCCGCCCATCAACCCCGAGCCGGGTACAAAGTATATTCGCCACATCCGCATTCAATCGAATCTGCTGACTAAGTTCTGGGGCCGGCCTATGTATCTTTCCGCGGTCATTCTTGTGCCGGAGGGTTACGACGCACACCCGCAAGCGCACTATCCGCTGATTGTTTTCCACGACCACTTCGTAACCGGCTTCAGCGACTTTCGCGAGACTCCGCCGGACCCTAACCTGAAGCCCGATTACTCCGACCGCTTCCATCTCGCGGGTTACAACCGGATCATGCAAGAGGAGGCATATAAGAACTACCAGGCCTGGATTGCGCCGGGCGCGCCGCGCATGTTGATCGCGAAGTTACAGCATGCCAATCCCTATTACGACGACTCGTATGCGGTGAACTCGGCAAATGTGGGGCCGTACGGAGACGCGATCGAGACAGAGCTGATCCCGGCCATCGAGCGCCAGTTCCGCGGCATTGGCCAGGGCTGGGCCCGATTCGTCTACGGAGGCTCGACCGGCGGCTGGGAATCCCTCGCCGTGCAGATGTTCTATCCCGAGCATTACAACGGCGCGTTCGTCGCCTGCCCGGACCCGGTCGACTTCCATGCTTACATGACGGTTGACCTGTACAAGGACGACAACATGTTCTATATTCAGGGCGCTAACAAGCAGGTCGAGCAGCCAGGCATGCGCGACTATCTGGGTCACACCTTGATTTCGATGCGTGACAATATCGCCTATGAAGCCGCGCTGGGCGATCGCGGCCGGTCTGGCGAGCAGTTCGACATATGGCAGGCGGTCTATTCTCCGACTGCGGGGGATGGCTATCCGCAGCCGATCTTCGACAAGCGGACCGGCGTGATTGACCATCGCACGGCCGAGTACTGGCGCGAGCACTATGACCTGGACGCCATACTGCAACGCGATTGGTCGACGCTCGGGCCGAAGTTACAAGGGAAGATCCACATCTACGTCGGCTCCGACGACACTTATTTCCTGAACGATGCGGTTTACCTGATGGAAGACTTCCTGAAGCAGACCGGCACTGCCGGGCACGGCGTTCCCTACGAAGGCGAGGTTCGCTACGGACCGCGCGCGGAGCACTGCTGGAATGGCGACCCGTCGAAGCCGAATTGGTATTCGCGGCTGCACTACAACCAGATGTATGTGCCGCAGATCATGGAGCGCATCCAGAAGACGGCTCCGCCCGGAGCAGACCTGACAAGCTGGCGATACTGACGGGCCACCCAGGCTCTGATCGGAGCCGCGACCAGAGGGAGTGGTACGCCGCACAACCACATCATAAGGTCCCGGCCCTACAGATGCGCTTTGCGGCGCGCGGCCTGGGCAGTGTTGGTGGCGCGGTGACGCAACTCGCCCAGATTCAGGCGGGCCAGCGCCGTCGCTATGGCGCCGCCGACCAGCAGGGGCAGCGTGAGCGAAAAGAACATGATGAACGAAAATGTTTTGGCATCGTTCTTTTCCACGTCGAACAGGCCCAGCGCCACCACGCACGCCACCTGGAACAGTCCCAGGTTGCCGGGGCGTTGGGGATCACCGTTGCCAGGCGCACCACGGTGAGCACGCCGCCGGCCGCCCAGAAGGAAAGGTCGAGTCCGTAGGCTTTCATCAGCGCCCACACCGTGGCGACTTGCAGAGCCAGGTACAGCAGGCTGAGCAGCATCGTCTTGCTCAGCGTGGGCAGGCCTCCCATCAGGTGAAGCCCTTCCACCACGTGGCGCAGAGTGGAGGACCAGCGGCCCTGGCCGATGGCGGCGTGGACATCCTGCTTGTGCCACACCACCCAGCAGAAGACGCCGGCGCCGGCCAGCAGCAGCGCCGCCAGAGCCCGCACCAGCAGGGTGAGGTCCGGCGGTATTCCTTTGACGAAACCGGCGGTCACCGCGAAAGCGGCCATCATCCAAAGCCCATCCATCAACCTTTCCACGGCGGCCGAGGAGAGGCTGAGCGAAATGCGGAAATTGTTCCAGTGGGCCAGCAGGTAGCAGCGAATCACTTCGCCGGTGCGCAACGGCAGCAGCTCATTGGCGAACAGGCCGATGTAGACCGCCTGCACGGTGCGCCACAAGCGCAGCCGCACCACCGGCGCCAGCAGCGTGTTCCAGCGCCAGCCGTGGCAGACGTATACCGAAAGATCGCAAACCACAGCCAGCAGGACCCAGCGAAAGTCCAGCGTGGCAATCGCCGTGACCAGATCGCGCAGGGGGTAGCCGTGCAGCACCCAAACCAGGCAGGCGGCCGAAAAACAGTACAGGACCGCTTGCGGCAGCCAGGCTGGGATGCGGCGCCGTTGCGGAAGCGTTGCGGCGGAAGAGGCCATAGGCGATCAGAGCCGCAATCGGGCGGCTGGGTGTATTGGAACTCGGCTTTCGGCAGGCGCCGCGGTTGGGGGCCTCACGCATCCATCATAACGTGCCAGAATGGATGGCTGAGATGAAAACCCGCTTACAGATTCTGGCGATCGCGGCGGCTGCCTCGCTGGCGGCGCCGGCGCAGACGCCCTCCCCGGCCAAGCCGGACCAGGAGCATGCGCGCGGCGCGGCCCGGTCGGCGGAGACGCCGGCGAGCCTGCGCGGCATCCTGATCGACGCCGCGTGCCGCGACTTTTCCCGCTACAATTTGCGCCTCTCTCCGCAAGCTCTTCCCGCTCCGGCCCCGGATACGAATGCCAAGGCGGCCGCTGGCGGCGCCACAGCCTCGGGGATCACCGTGGATGCGCACACGCTGGATGCCGAACGGGCGGACGTGATGCCCCACCAGATCGCCGACCTGGTCAGCCGCCAATCCGACCCCACCTGCGCCATCAAGGGCGACACCCACGCCTACGCGCTGCTGCTGGCCGACGGGCGCGTGGCCGATCTGGACGAAGGCGGCAACACGTTCGCCGATGCGGCCGTGAAAGCCGACGCGCAGGGCCGCGCCATGCTCGCCGGCCAGGGCCCCGGTGTCAAGCCGATCGTCATTGTGACCGGCCATGTGCAGGGATCGAAGATCGTGGCCACCGCAGTCAAGATCGTGCCGCGCTAGCCTGAGTTTCGCAACAGAGCCGCGACCGTGAGAGAGCGGTCGGTGGGGCATGCTTCAGCTTGCCAACGCCCGCTTGCGGACGCGTTTTTTCACAATGCACGCGAGGATCGGTCCATGAATAAGCTCGAAGAGATCTCGAAGAAGCGCAAGCGCGCGCACGCCAGATTCGTTGCCCTGAAATCCAAGGTATATCAGGGTTTTCTCGAAATGGAGCGGGCCGCGTACGCCGATGGCGCCCTGCCCAAGAAGCAGAAAGAGCTGATCGCAGTCGGCATCTCGGTCGTCAAGGACTGCGAATCCTGCATGCAGTGGCACATCGAACAAGCGGCCGCCGCCGGGGCGACTTTCGAGGAGATCTTCGAGGCCGTCGAAGTTGCCATGGAAATGGGAGGCGGCCGCGCCACCGTATCCGCCCGCTTTGCGCTCGAGGTGATGGACAGATTGAAACGGTCGCCGGGCGCGCGCTGATTCGCTTGGTGGGGCATGCTTCAGCTTGCCAACGCCCGCTTGCGGGCGGTTTTCTTAGTTTCGACCCCCCTCACGGATCGAATCGTTCGCGCAGCTCCGGCGGAACGATCGGGCACATATTGTCGCTCCGTCCGAAAACACGGTAGCGAATGCGCGCTGCGAAGTTGTAGAACCCATCCCGCAGCGGGCGCGGAATAACGGCCCCAAGGGTAGCTATGATTCTCCACCCTCCGCCAAGTCGCCGAAGAATATGAATGCAGGCGTCCGAGCGCACCAGCAGCGAAGCATCCTGGGTTTCGACGACCATGCTGTCGGGCATGCCGTCGCGCCGGTCAACCGGGACTCGCGCCTGGAATGTCTCTCCCTGTAGAGGTGCAAATCGGAACGCCGCCCCCGAGCGGTCATGCTTCAAAACAAACTTCACCGCGCGGTGACATAGCCCGCAATGGCCATCGTAAAAGATGGTCTCCGTTCGTTGCAGGGGAAGGGGCATGGCAAAGTTGGTCAGACCTTAGAAGCCGTGAAAAACCTCGCCCGCAAGCGGGCGAACACCGGCGGCGAAGACCGCCGGCGCTACGGCTACCGCGCTGCTCTTCTCCGTAGCGCCGGCGGTCTTTGCCGCCGGTTCTTTGCGCACAATCAACCCTGCGCTTAACCCGGAACCCGCCGGGGAGAATCTAGGCGAACTGGCAGGCGAGAAACCTGCCCCCCTACTCGCCCTTTTTGCGGATCTTGATGTCCAGGCGCTTGATCTTCTGGTTGAGCGTCGAGAGCGGCACGTGCAGTCCTTCGGCGGCTTCGGTCTGGCTCCAGTTGGCCTGTTCCAGCCGCTCGATGATGACGCGCCGCTCGTAATCGTTGACGATCTGAAACAGCGTGGCGTCGGGCGGCAGCGGCGTGCCTTCGCTGCGTTGCAGGCGGATGCCGTTGGCTTCGAGCAGCGCTTCGGGCAGCACGTCGATCGGCACCCCCGTGTCGGTGGCCAGCACTACGGCGCGCTCCACCACGTTCTCCAGTTCGCGCACGTTGCCTGGCCAGGAGTGCTCCATCAGCACCTGCAACGCCTCGGGCTGGAAGTGCAGCATGGTGCGGCCGCTCGCGTCCAGAAACTTGCCGTTCTCGCGGCAGTAGTACGTGAAAAAATAATCTGCCAGCAGAGGAATGTCTTCCTTGCGATCGCGCAGTGGAGGCAGCGCGATGTTAATCACGTTGAGCCGGTAGTAAAGATCCTCGCGGAACTTGCCTTCCTTGACCAGTTGATGCAGATCGGCGTTGGTGGCGGCGAGAATGCGCACGTCGACCTTGATGGGGACGGTCGAGCCGAGCGGCGTGAATTCTTTTTCCTGGATGACGCGGAGCAGCTTGATCTGCGTTTCCGGGCCGATGGTGCCGATCTCGTCGAAAAAGATAGTGCCTTTGTCGGCCACTTCGAAGTAGCCCTTCTTGGATTGCATGGCGCTGGTGAAGGCGCCCTTGGTGTGGCCGAATAGGGTGGATTCGAGCAGGTCCGGCGGCAATTGGCCGCTGTTGACGGCGACGAACAACTGGTCGGCGCGCGGCGAGTTGGCGTGAATCGCCTTGGCGATGATTTCCTTGCCGGTGCCGGTCTCGCCGGTAATCAGAATGGTGGAACGGCTGGAGGCCACCTGCGCCACCAGGTCCAGCGTGCGCACCATGCGCTCGCTACGGCCGATGATATTGGGGAAGCTGTAGCGCTCCTTGAGGGCGCGCTTGAGGTGGGTGTTTTCGTATTCCTGCCGGCGGAGCGCGATCATGCGCCCGATTTCGATCAGCAGCTTTTCGTTGTCCCAGGGCTTGGAGAAATAGTCGTTGGCGCCGAGCTTGAGGGCTTCCACCGCGGCTTCCACCGAGCCGTAGGCGGTGATCATGAAGATGGGCGTTTCGCGATCGCGCGGGCGGACCTCGGCCAGCACGTCCATTCCGGAGCGGTCCGGCATCATCAGGTCGAGCAGCACCAGATCGTAAAGGTGCGCCTCCATCTTCTCGATGCCTTCGGTGCCGTTCTGCGCCAGCGTGACCTTGTACCCTTCGCTCGAGAGCAGCAGTCTCGAGTCCTTCGCGGATATCGACTTCGTCGTCGACGACCAGGATGTCGCCTTTGCTTTCGGGGGAGCTGAATGGCATGTCGGTCATTTCAAGCGGCGCTTACCGGTTGCCGGGCGGCGGCGGCGGCCTTGGCGAGCGGCAATTCGATGCGAAACTGGGCGCCCCCGCCGGGGCGGTTGGAAACCTCGATGGAGCCGCCGTGCTCCTGGATGATTCCGTATGTCACCGCCAACCCCAGGCCGGTGCCCTGGCGGGCGGGCTTGGTGGTGAAGAACGGGTCGTAGACGCGGTGCAGGTGCTCGGGGGCGATGCCGGTTCCGCTATCGGCCACTTCGACGCGCGCGCGCGCGCCCTTCCTGCCAGGTCCGCACCTCCAGCGCCCCGCCGCCGCGCATGGCGTCGCGCGCGTTGAGGATCAGGTTGAGAAACACCTGCTGCAACTTGCCGGCGTTGCCGTGGATCGGGCCCAAGTCCGGATCGAAGCTCGGTGTGGACCTGGATGCCGGTCTTTTGCAGTTGATGCTCGAGCAGCGAGAGCGTCTCCTGAATCACCCGGTTGAGCTTGACTTCGCCGAACGAGGTGCTCGAGGTGCGCGAGAAGTTCAGCAGCGAATTGACGATCTCGCTGGCGCGGAAGGTCTGCTTGGCGATCTTGTCCAGGATCACCGATTTCTGCGTGTCGTCGGCCACCTGCTTGGCCAGCATCTGCGCGTAGGTGGAAATCACCGCCAGCGGCGTATTCACCTCGTGGGCCACGCCGGCGGCCAGCAGCCCGATGCTGGACAGCTTGTCGGCCTGCACCAGGCGTTGTTCCAGTTCGGCGCGGTCGGTGACGTCATCGAAGATCACCAGCCGGCCGATCCGTTCCTGGTCTTTGGAGACCAGCGGAGCGATGGCGATGTTCAAAGTAGCTTCCCGGCGCGGCGGCGCCGGACCCGGGTGGCCATTGCCGTTGGCGCCGGCCGGCGCTTTCAGCACGAACTTGTAAATGTGATGAATACCGGTTTCCCCACGCACGCGGTCGAACTCACCCACCAGAGCCGCCGGAAACAGCTCCGCCAGGCGCCTGCCCACGGCGCGCTCGCGCGGGATGCCGCTCAACTGCTCGATCTGGCTGTTCCAGCTTTCCACCCGGTCGTCCAGGTCGGCCGCCAGAATTCCCACGTTAATCGATTCCACGATATTTTCGCTGAATTCCTTCAGCCGCTCGTACTCATCCACCTTGCGCTGCAGCGAGCGGTACAGCCCGGCGTTTTCAATCGCGATGCCCACGTAACCGGCCAGTGTGGTCAGCAGTTCCATGTCCACGCTGGCGAGGTAGTCGCCGTCGGTGGTGCGGCTGATGCCCAAGTAGGCGATGGTGCGGCCGCGCACCGTGCACGGCACATAATACGTCAGGTCCAGGTCGGCGATAGTGCGCCGCACCGAAGCCGGCCAGGAAGTGGAAATGGCGTCGAGTTGGTGGTGCGTCCGCTCGAAGAACAGGAACGGCTCCGGCAGTTTCCAGTTGAGAAAACTCAGGTCCAGATCGCCGTCCGTGGCGGCAGCCAGCCGCGGGTTGCCGCCCATCGCGCTGCGCAGCCGGAAGATCGGATCGCCAGTCGGGGAAACCACGCCCTCTTCGCGCAGGAAGAAGGCGAGGTGGCTCACCGACAGCGTCGCAATCAACCGTTCCCCGGCCTTGGCCAGCATGGTATCGAGATCCGCTTCCGAGCTGAGCTCCTGCGCGAACTCGACCAGCGTGCTGCGGTAATCGTAGCGGTCGCGGTAGAAATAGCGGTCCAGCTTTTCCTGGATCCAGGTGCGGATCGGCTGGAACAGGAAGGCACCGATCAGCATCACGATCAGCGAGCCGCCGTTGCCCAGGTTCTTGAAGTAAACGTGCGCCAGGGTGCCGAGCGTGGATACGATCAGGTAGAAGCCCGCCAGCACGCAGAGGGTGGCCAGAGTGTACGCGTACCCGCGGCGGAACAGGATGTCCACGTCCATCAACCGGTAGCGAACAATGGCGTAAGCCATGCTCAACGGCAGCAGTACCACCGAGAGCACCGCCAAGCGGAGGTTCCCGGAGGGCACGGCGCCGAATGCGTAAGGCAGCACATACAGGGCGGTGTAAGGGACTATGGCGCAAAACGTGCCGTTGCGCAGCCACTTGAGCTGTTTCCGCACAATCGGGTCTTCCGCCCTGCGGCATGCCAGGCTGACCGCTATGCCGCCCAGCAGATAAGGCGCCACCGCGAATGGGACCAAGATGCGGTTCAGCATCCAGTTCAAGGCAATCGGCGAAACAGCGGCCTTCAGTGTTTCGGAATAAAAGCCGATCGAGACCAGTGAGAGCAGCGCGGCCGGTACGTAGAGCAATGCTCGCCGGTAACGCTTCTGGAACCACCCGCGCGGCTCCGGGAAGGTCAGGCAGAAATGTAGATACACCGTGGGCGCCACCAGGCCGGCTATGACATTGCCCAGGAAGATGAATTTGTCGAAATTATTGAGCTGGCCCGTGTAGTGAAAACAAAGGAACACGAACGAGGCCAGGCAGAGCACATAGAAGTGCGTGGCTTTCTGGGCGCTGCCACGGCGGAAGTAAACGAAAAGTCCGATGATCAGGTATACACAGCCGACCAGGTACTGGTACGTCACCGCCCGGTCGCGTTCCACCTCCTGGGTGATCACGGAGGCATCAAACTCCTTGCCGCGGCGCAAGTGGTAAGTGACTCGGGTCCAGGTGCCGATGCGGACCAGAATTCGGGTCACATCCAGTGCCTTCTTGACCGGTTCGCCCTTAATGCTCAGCAGCCAGTCGCCGGCGTGAATGCCGGCCACGGCGGCGCCGCTGCGCGGGCGGACGTGTTCCGCCTGGACCCCGCTCTGGCGATCGGCCCAAATCGCCCCATCTTCGGCAAGACCGTGAAATTGAAGGCTTTGTTCGAAATTAATGGCGACCGCGACGACAGCGGCAACGGTCGCGATGGTGAGCAGCGCGGTAGATAGTTGGAACTTAAGTTCCTTCATGGAGGCCGCCGGTCGGGCTCAGCGAGACAATTCTTCCCTAGCCGCATAGCACGTTTCATGCCGTGGGAGGAATGCCTTGCTATTCCCAGACTAGCTGATAATCCTACGGCTTCCAAGTCGGGACTTTGGCGGCCTCCGGTTTTTAGGAGAATACACTATGCGGAAGTGTATACGTCTGTGGGCGGCTGGTTTCACCCATTCTTCCGCGGTACTGGGACCGGAGGTCTAGGTGACTCGGTCTCACCGTGCCTGAGCGTTTTAACGACCCCACCGAATGCTGTACAATTGGACGGGATGCGCCCTCGCAGGCGGCAAGCCGCCAAGACGCGCTACCACATGCTCATTTGAGGAATTCATGAGAACCGTTCTGATTGCCACGGCGCTGGCCGGATGGTCCGCATGGTGCCTGGCCGCCCAGGTGCCGGCGGCGGCGGTGCCGGCGGCGCAGCAGCCGGCGGCGTCTCCCACACCGCAGAATCCGCCAGCCGACGCCAGTGCGCATCCGGTTGCCGGCGCAGCCATCGATCCCGTCAGGATGGCCGCCCCAGCCGCCGCCACCAAGGCTGCTCCGCCCAGCACGAAGGTTTACCTGATTGGCGCAGAAGATATACTCAGGATCGTGATTTGGAACAACGCTCCCATGTCTGGAGAGTTTCCGGTGCGTCCGGATGGTGCGATCTCGATTCCGCTGCTCGGAGATGTGACGGTGGCGGAGAAGACCCCGCAACAGGTGGAGGACGACATCGCGCGCCGGCTGGTCGATGGCCAGTTGATTCGCGATCCTCATGTCAGCGTAGGGCTGACGGCGGTCCACAGCAAGAGATACTATATCCAGGGCCAGGTAAATAAACCAGGCTCATACGATCTGGTGGTCCCAACCACGATTATGGAGGGACTGGTCAATGCCGGCGGATTCCGCGATTTTGCCAACACCCGGAAGATCCGCATTCTGAGGGGCAACCGGGAGCTTAGGTTCAACTACAATCTGGTGAGCCACGGCAAGAGCCTGGAGCAGAACATATACCTGGAACCGGGAGACCAGATAATAGTTCCCTGACACGCGGCTGGCAGCACGAGGGAATCCGAGGTAACCAACAAGCAATATGGGTGCAGCACAGAATTATGGAAGCGCTTCGCGGCGCCAACCGGACATTGAAGACTATATCGACATGGTCCGGCGCTACCGCTCCTGGATCATAGGGCCGATGTTCGCGGGGCTGGTGGTTTCGGTGGTGGTGGCATTCTTTTGGCCCGACACGTACGTCTCGACGGCCGTGATGACGATCACGCCGCAGCAGGTGTCGCAGAACCTGGTTCACTCCGACGTCAACACGCAGATGGCCACGCGGCTGCAGGAGATGGAAACCGAGATCTTAAGCCGCAGCAGCCTTTCGGACCTGATCGTGCATCTGGATCTGTACAAGAAGGACCGCACGCAGAGGCCGCTAGAAGATATCGTGCAGGACATGCGGAACAGGGCCATCCAGGTGAGGGCTTACGAGCCGGCGGCGTCGGGAGGCGAAAACCGCGTGCAAGCCTTTACCATTTCCTTCAGCTACACGGACCGTTACAAGGCCCAGCAAGTGGTGCGCGAGCTGATCGGCAAGTTCGAAGAACAGAATCTGGATCTACATGACCAAGACGGCCAGCGTGACCACGGAGTTCCTGGGCGACGAATTGAAGAACGCCAAACAGCACCTGGAGGATCTGGATCAGAAGCTCACGCAGTTCAAAATGATCCAACCAGGGGAGATTACCTGAGCAGTTTCAGGCTAACGTGCAGGCGGAAAACGCCGCCGAGGCGGACGCCGCCAGGTTGGCCGACATGCTATCCCAGACGCAGGCGCGGAAGGTGATGCTGGAGCAGTCGTTGCAGAACCAGATCGCCGATCAGAATTTCTACACGCAACACGGCGAGGATGTGGTGAGCAGCGGCGGCGGCAGTGGGGTGAAGAGCCAGCAGTTACTCGCACTGGAGGCGACTTTGACCCAACAGAAATCGACTCTGGCCTCCATGTTGAAGCTGTACGGCGAGAATTATCCGGAAATCAACTCGATCAAGGCGGCGATCTCGGTTACCGAAGGGCAGAAGGCGGATCTCGAAAAGCAACTGGAAGCGCAAGCGGCTTCGACCCCGGATCGGGGCCCGGTGAAGGTGTCGAACCCGGCGGTGCAGGCGCGACTCGAGGAACTGAAAAACAGCGTTGCCACCATCAAGACCCAAATTCAGACCACGCAGGGCGATATCGACAGGATCATCAAGAACCAGGGGCTCGCGAGCCAGAAAATCGCGGCTTATCAGGCGCGTATCGAGCAGGCACCGCTCAATGAGCAGGAATATATGCAACTCAACAGCGACTACCAGCTTGCCAAAACAAATTACGAGAGCATGGTGCAGAAGCGGGACTCTTCGGAAACGGCCAAGGACCTGGAGCAGCACAAGGGCGGCGAGAATCTGGAACTGCTGGACCCGGCTTCACTGCCGGAACAGGCTACCGAACCGAACCGTCCGGCCTGGGCGGCGATTGGAACGGCTCTCGGGCTGGTGATTGGTATCGTGCTGGCGGGCGCCAAGGAG
This sequence comes from Bryobacterales bacterium, assembly GCA_963843095.1. Taxonomy (GTDB): domain Bacteria; phylum Acidobacteriota; class Terriglobia; order Bryobacterales; family Bryobacteraceae; genus Bog-375. The sequence goes on along the minus strand of CAWJLI010000184.1, from coordinate 40,525 downwards.
ATGCGCGACACCTCGCTGAAGAATTTGAAAGACGTGCGCGCTTACACCAACCTTCCTGTGTTGAGCAGCATTCCCTTGTTGGAGAATGCACTGCTGGTGCGGCGCAAGAGGCGTCTGTTCTGGCTGGCGTGGTCCAGTTCCTTCATTGTTGGTTGCCTGGCGATGACGGTTTCCGTTTACTATCACTTTTTTGGCAGGAGCTAGCCGCGGCAGGTGCCGGCTGGAGGTAACCATGAGTCGAGTACACGATGCTTTGCGCCGGGCCGAACAAGGCGCCCTGTTGAACGGGGAGGAGCCGGCGGAAGTCCGCGCGGAGGCGCCGCACATTCCCGAGTTTCTGCCCGTGAACAGGGCCTCGTCCGTCCGTTTGAGCCTGGACCCCGCGGCGCTGCGCGATGTCGAGACGGTACCGTTTAATCCGGCGCCGGAATCGCACTTGCTGGACCTGAACACCTCCCACGAGACCCCCGCGGAAGAGTTCCGCACGCTACGCACGCGGCTGAATCACCTGCAAACGTTGCAACCGCTGCACACGGTGGTAGTGACCAGCCCGTCGCCGGCGGAAGGCAAGACCTTCAGCTCCGTCAACCTGGCTCTGGCCCAGGCGCACCTGACGGAAAGCTCGGTGTTGCTGGGCGATTTCGATCTGCGGCGGCCCATCGTCCACAACCTGTTTCAGATCGACCGGTCGCCCGGCCTTTCCGATTACATCACCGGCGCGTGCAGCTTTACGCAGGCGCTGCGCAGGGTGCAGGACACCAGCCTCTACCTGCTGCCGGCCGGCACGCCGGTGAAGAATCCTCTCGAACTGCTGAATATGCGGCAGGCCAAACAGTTGTTCGAAGATCTGCCGCGCCTGTTCAACTGGGCGATCTTCGATACTCCGCCGCTGCTGTTTTCGGCGGACGCAAACCTGCTGTCGACCATGGCCGATGGCACGATTCTGGTGGTCAAGATCGGCACCACCACCTTCGACAACGTGACGCGCGCCATTCAGTCCTTGTGCGAGAATAACGTGCTGGGGATCGTGGCCAACGGCGCCCGCGCGTCGGAGCTGTACAGCAAGTACACGTATTATTACTCGAAGACTGAGTAGCGGGCGAAGAAGGCGGCGACGCCGGAGGCGCCGCTCTGCCCAGTGATGCCGGTACAGTGCGGGCCAGACCCTTGGCTGGAGCGGTACGCCAAAGAAGAGAGGAATTCTACCGCATGCCGCTTGCGGGAATTGGCTGGTGACTCACAAGTCACGCGTGGACCAGCGGGCGCGCGCGATGTACCGCCGGCTTCATTGGCCGGCAACGTAAACCTGGAAGCCCGGGCTTTGTACCGAAGAAGGAAGGTTCAATATAATCGGGTTGTCCGCAGCCCACGGGGGCGCATAAACAAAAACCGCGAAATTGATCTGGCTGACCCCGGCGACCTTGTACGGCGCGGGTCCCGCGTACGTCACCTCGAAACTGGTGTAAGAGGGGGCGATGGGGCAAGGCACAGGACCCATACCTGGGTGGCAGGGCTCAAAGGCCGGCAGTAATGCCTCGGGCAAGACCGGCAGAATGTTGTTGGGCAGGGGGAGCCCCACCAGCGTTCCATCGGCCTGTGCGGGAGCGATCGGACCTAGACCCGTCGCCCACACCGCGACGATGGACCCCACCGGCGCGGGATTGTCCGCCGAGTTGATGGTTCCGTCCTGATTGACCGCCGCTGCGTAAGTACCATCCACCGTGAACACGGCCGGAGCCGTCTGCACCACCGGCCAGGTCAGACAATTCGTTATCACGTTGTTTAAAGAGACACAGACCTGCGTGTTCTCGCCGGGCGTCAACGACCACGGCGCCACGGCGTTGATCTGCCGGTCCTGCACCCACAGCAGGGGTGTCAACGAGGGCTGGTCGCCGCTTTCGAGAGCACCGGTATCGAAGGGAGTGTCCGCAGTGACACGTTGTAGTCAGCGTCTGTCATCCTGCCCGCGAGTCTGCTAGGACAAGCGCTAATCGAGTTCGACACGTGTACTTTCAGCGGAGCACCTGAGTTCATAACGATCCACGTTCGGCCAACGTAACCCATCGCATGATGACGCCGCGCCCGAGAACTGGGTTTTCCTGTGAAACATAAAAGCTTGCTGTCGCGGGGGGATCGTATTGCACGATGGCGCCGTCCTCGAAGTAGCCAAAGCCGCGAATCTGTATATCCCGTGCCCTTGGTTGTGATTCCACGTCGATCAGGCGGGCCAAGAACGGCACGCGGCTCCGTCGATACTCGATCTGCGAGAATTCGATCCCGATCAGCACTTCACCGGCGTGCTGCCCATACATCGCGTGCTTTGAAGGTCGTGAGGACCGTTCCGGTCTGGACGTCGGTACTTGATCGTTGTAGTTGATGATGCGGCTCACTCGACCGTAGACATGTGTGCCTTGACGGATACTGCCGGCGCTTTCGAGGATATGGGCGCGGATCGGATCCCCGACAGATGCCTTATTTGCGTCTAGAGGCGTGTCGAGAACCAATTGAAGCTGCAGACCCGGCTGGACCCGCGTGTTTTCCATAGCAGGTGGCGAAACCTGTGTCCCAGGACTCGGCCCAAACGTTACCGTGCTCTCCGCTGTGTATTCCCGGCAATTCGAGAACATGGATGCGTTTCGCTTCATGGTTCCATCCGACTCTGTCAGCAGAAGCTCGGACCTGCGCGCCAGCAGGACCCTCCGTCCGCCGACAAGAACCGGCCAGTACATCGTGCGGTCAACTATCGATCCAATCTTAAGACCAGGTGGAATGTCGTAGGCTTCAAGATCGATTTGCAACACGTCCAACGTTTCCGGGTCGATCCAGAATGCCCCCCGCGCTGCCGCGAAGCCGGATTGACTGGCGTTACTCACCGCCAGCACGCCGCGGTGGACATCAAACTCGTAGCGCAAGGCCGGCCGGCCTTCCAGCGTCACCTGGCCCGAATACGATATTCTGGTCCAACGACTAGCGAGGACCAGGGCACGGTTGTCGGCGAAGTCGCCGCTGAAACTGGCGCCGTACCCTACCATCGCAGTCGGGGCCTTTGATTGAAATGCGGAGTTTCCCAGCCACGAAAACCGGTCAGCGCCCTCTATGTGAGCAATCTCGAGGTGCAGCCGGTCAAGGCGCCTGAACTGATGTTCGTCCGGTATCCACAAGGACCGCTCGATGGAGTCGACGCATACATAGTTGGGCACACTCCCGAGGTCCGATATCGCACGCTGTTTTATTTGTTGGAGCAGTACCGTGTTTTGGGTCGAAGAGTTATCTTCGGTCTGTGCGGCTGAAATAGCGACGGCCACAAGCCCGAGCGCAAAACGCATTCTTCCAGTTCATCAGTCCCATTCCGAGGAGTCAAGCTAGTGTGGCATTCAAGGATTGGGCAATTGGTGCAGGGTTGACGCACGACGCAGTGTCTACCGTTCAGATTGACGGCATGGTCGCCATCCCGCGCTTCTGACGCCGGTCCTCAAACGGCGTTCGCGGAAGCTCGTCAAATCATCTCGTTGAGCAGTTCGGGCCTCGGGCGTGGGATCACGACTTTATTCACCAGCATGCCCTTCTGGCCCACCACGGCGGCGCCGGCATCGATGGCGGCTCTGTACCGCAGCCACGTCGCCGGTCAGCGTCACGAAGGCTTTGCCGCCGAGCGCCATGGCCAGGCGGATCTCGATCAACTGGACGGCGGCCGTTTTCACCGCCGCATCCGCGCCTTCGATCAGAGCGGCCACCGAGAACGATTCCAGAATTCCCAGCGCCTCGAGCGTCTCCACCTTGGATGCGCCGGCGATGGCCGGGAAAACGGATTCGTGCAGGTTGGGAATGACGAAGGAATCGATCACGGAAAAATTGCCCGCGCCGACGCCGGCAGAGACGCTGGCCTCGACGGCGCCGACCTCGCCCTTTACCATCACCATGTATTTGCCGGAGCAGATGGAACGCGACAGCATGAGGTCCACCGCCGCCGTCTTGAGCATGGCGTCGGTGACCTGAAAGCCGGCCGCGACGCTGGTCAGTTCGATTAATCCGATGGAATTCGCGGTCATGGTTTATGCCACTATCTCCACGTATTCGGGAGTGACCGCGCGCACCTTGCCGCCGATGCTCGCGTGCACGTGAGCGCCGAGCTTGGAGTCATCGACGCGTCCGGCCACTTGCCCCTTTTTGATTTTCTGCCCCTCGCGGACTACCGGCGCGGCGGCCTCGCCAGCGTGCTGCTTCATGCGAATGCGCACCATGGCGGGCGCGCACGCGGCGGGATCGAAGGGCGTCTCCCGCTCATACTCCTCCACCTGCAACCGCCGCCGCAACTGCGCGAGCGGCACCCGCCGGAATTCTTTCATGGGATGCACCGCTACCGGCTTCTGCTGGACGAATTTCAAGCCGGCGGCGCGGCGGTCGCGCTTGCCGTCGTCGCAGGCCTCCTTGGGGTAGAGATCCTCGGGGCAGGCATAGAGCGTGCAAAGGCCGCAGGCGCAACACAGCTCGGACCACTGGTTCCAGATGTCGGCCCCGGTGCTGGTGAACCCGAGGCTGCGCATCACCTTGTGCGGCTGCACTTCGTAGCCCAGCAGGTAACGCGGGCAAAACTCGGTGCAGTAGCTGCACTGATCGCAGGCGGATTTGCCGATGTGGTTCATCTCAGGCTGCGAGCGCGTGCGCCGGGTCATCAGGTAATGGTCGCGGGGGAGCACGATCAGTCCGCCGGTGGTCTTGGTGATCACATCTTCGGCGTCGAAGGTGAGGGTGCCCATCATGATGCCACTGACGAAAATGCCATAGTCGGACACGGTGGCGCCGCCGGCCATCGCGAGCAGGTCGCGAAACGGCGTGCCCACCGGCGCCCAGAACGATTTCGGCTGCGCGACGGCGCCGCTGATGGAGAGAAACTTCTCCGTCACCGGCCGGCCTTCGAGGGCCGCGTTCACGTTGTACAGCGTCTCTACGTTGTTCACCACGCAGCCGACCTGGAGCGGAATGCCGCCCGGCGGAATCAGGCGGCCGGTGGCGCTGTAGACCAATTCATATTCGTCGCCCGAGGGATAGAAATCGCCCAGCGGCACGAACTCGATGCGGGCGGAGGGCTGGCTGCGCTGGAGCGCGTCGATCGATTCCTGGTTTTTGGTCTTGATGCCGAACTTGCCGACCCTGGCCCCGGTCGCGTCGATCATGGCTTCCATCCCGGCCAGAATCTGGGCGGGGAAGTGCTTCATGAGCTCGGCGTCTTTATGCATCAGCGGCTCACATTCGGCGCCATTGGCGATCACGAATTCCACGTGCGATTTGGCTTTCACGTAGGTTGGGAATCCGGCCCCGCCCGCGCCCACCACTCCCGCTTCGCGCAACTGATCGCTGAGCATACTTCAACAGGATAGCGAATTGCGGCCCATGTTTTCCGCTCCGCGATTCGCCGGTACACGATGCGGGTTCGCTAACCTGAGGTGTGGATCGGCTGACAGGATGAGCACGCCCGCCGGGCACGTTCAGATCTCTCGTGCGCCGCGACCGGCACGCAGCTCGCCGGAACCACCGAGGCCAGCTTCGGCGCATTCCTCGCGTATCATCGTTACAACGCCGGAGGCGTGCGGCTCGGGTACCTGCTGCAGTTCTGGCTGATTTCGACGTTCGGCCTCGGCTTGGTTACGGCGCGCTTGCCCTCGGCGCTGGCCAGCCTGCTCGCGTGCCCGGCCCTGGCGGTGCTGGGCCGCGAAGCCGGCATCCGCAGCCGGACGGTGCTGCTGGCCGTCTTCATGATCCTGCCCATTCAATTGCGCTACGCCGCGGAAGGGCGCAATTATTCACACGGGCTGCTGTTTGTTGTTGTGGCCACCTGGTGTCTGGTGCGGCTCGACCGCGCGCCCGGCTCCGGGCGCGGCGCCGTGTTCGAGCCGGCCTTGGCCCAACATCAATGCGCGTGGCCGCCCATGGCTGCATCCATCGCTTTCGCCTGGAACATCACAGCGAGGAAGGGGAGCGAAGAAACGCAGTGGCAGCCCTGGCTGCCGGTGGATACCAACCCGGAGAGCAACGCCAGGCCGGAGGCACGACCGTCACACAGTTCCGGTTGAAACACGTTACTGCGCACGATAGACCTCGCGCCATCCGCCGGCAGGAATCAAGGCTCCGATGAGAGTCCTTAGGATCGCACCCAGCGGCGGGAATACGAGTTCGGGAAAGGGGAGTTTGGGCGCACTACGGCCGAGAGGAGTGGAAGGAAGACAAGAGTACGTTGCGGGTGGCCGGGCTGTCGGACTTATCGCCGTGCGTATCGGCCACCCGATGGATTAAGTAGAAACTTCGATGTATTGGCCCGCTTTGATGGCGAGCATCTCGATGTCGATTCGTTCCTTACTCTCTGATATCCGGCGGGCGGCAATGATAGCTATCCGTATTCCGCCGGCGGTCATGAATTCCAGAATCCAAAGTCTTCCGTCGAGAGTCCAGCCCGAAGGGGACCCCGCATGCCTTTAAGGGGCGCCGGAAGTTCAGTACCACTTGAGTGCAACGTTCCCTGGCCAGGGAGAAAGACTAGCAGCGGAACTCGAGCGCCACAGTCCCAATTCCAGTATGCAGGGCATGTCAAGGGTGTTGCGGGTTAAGTGATTGGATTAGTTGAGAAGAATGGTTGTGATTATATGAGAGCGCTGCAGCGCCTCGCGGCTACAATAAACCGCAAGTGCGACCTGAAAAGCACTTGGAGAGGAGCTGCAGCATGGAACATTATATCGGGTGTGACTCACACCGCCGGTATTCGGTGTTTGTGAGCATGGACGAAAAGGGGCAAGCTGGTGCGCCGGTGCGCGTGGAGCATGACCGCGCGGAGTTGCGGGAATTCCTGCGCCGGCTGCCGGCGGGCTCGCAGGTGGCGCTGGAGTCAACCGGTGGCTGGTATTGGTTGGTCGACGAGATCGAGGGAGCGGGGCTGCGTCCGCAACTGGCGCATGCGTTCGAGGCCAAGCGGCGCATGCCGGGGCGCAAGAAAACCGATCCATTCGACGCCCGCGGCCTGGCCATGGAAATGTTGAATGGCACACTGCCGACGGTGTGGATTCCCGGCGCGGAATTGCGCGACTTGCGGGGTTTGCTGCGAACCCGCTTGGCGTTGCGGATACACCGCACGGGGCTGAAGAATCGGGTACGCGCCGCTCTGAACCGCTACGGTCTAAAGAAACCGACCGACGATGGTGACTTGTTTGCGGGCCGGGGGAGAGTTCGCCTGTCCGGCTATATCCAATCGTTGCCGGAAGAGACGCGAGAGGCGACCCTGCACGAATGGCTGTTGGTGGATGAGATTCGGGATCATATCACGGCGTTGGAGACACGGATTCAGCAGCGGATCGGCCGGCTGCAAGCGATGAAACTGCTGAAGAGCTTGCCGGGAGTAGGAGAGATCTTAGGGGCGACTCTGTATCTGGAGATCGGGGAGTCGAAGCGTTTTCCGACGGCGGCGCACCTGGCCAGCTATGCCGGTTTGGTGCCGACCGTGCACGCCTCCGGTGGCCGGACCTGGCATGGTCCGGTCCCCAAGAGCGCCAATCTGTTTTTGAAGTGGGCCTTTGTGGAAGCCGCCAACTGTGTGGTCGCCAAGCCGCACTGCTATCGCAACACGCACGTGCTGGGCTTGTATCAACGGTTGAAGGCGGGCAAGGGACACAACAAAGCTGCCGTGGCGGTGGCACGCCACCTGGCTGAATCCAGCTGGTGGGTGCTCACCAAGCAGCAACCGTATCGCGAGCCTCACCGGGCTCCGATATCTTCGTCCACGCACGGGTAAGCGCGACGTGCAGTCTGGCCAAGCGGTAGAGGCCGTCCTTTGTGATTGCGACACCCGGGGCGAAGATGCTCTTGCAGAAGTTGAGGGCGAATAGATGACTCGCTGACGAAGCAGCCAGTAAAGAGCAGATGGGCAATTCCTTGCATAGGAGGTAACTGAATACCGCGCCACACGCCGAGCTACCGACCCTGGGGCTCCGCCCCAGACCCCGGAGTTTAGCGCTTTGGTGCAGAGATGCTGGCGGGATTAGAAAGCAGCGGCAAGCCGGGAAACCTGGCGGCTCCCCGGCCCATCTCCGCCTCCGGTTCGGCGCTCGGGTCGCTCTCCAGCGTGGCCCTATCCTCCGACCGGCTCAGGGGAAGTGTATCAGAAGCCAAGATTACGGCTGCCGAAAATGGGCGAAAGTGGGCGGTTCAAACCATTCACGCGGGGCTTGACAAGCAGCGCTCTCATAGATGACTGCGCTCGGTTGGCCGGGGTACCCTCTGGGTCGCGCGCGGGTTGCCAACCTGCCTCACGGCGGGCACGGCGCCAGTGTGACAACAGGCCAAGCCAGCTATACTGGCGCTGTGGCGCTCACTCCGGGTACAATCGCCAGGCTGCTGCGCCGCAGCCTGATGACCGCGTTCGACGACAACTGCCTAGGCATCGCGAAGGGAGCGGCCTATTCCGCGCTGCTTTCCTTCTTCCCGGTGCTCACTTCGGCTGCCACGATCCTGGTGCAAAGCGGCGCTCCGTTCATGTCCAGCACGATGGAAAACGTGCTTTCGCAAATCGTTCCGCCGGGCTCGGAAAGCCTGGTGGTGCAGCAGTTCCGCATCACCGGCGCGCGGCCGATTTCGCTGCTGGTGGTGGCCGGGCTGATCTCGCTGTGGGCCGCTTCCGGCGTCATCAAGAGCCTGATCGAGGGTTTCCAGGCAGCTTACCGCATTCCCCGCGATCGCAGCTTCCTGAGCGGCAACCTGGTGGCGATCGCGCTGGTGCTGCTGGCGGCGGCGCCGCTGGTGGCGGCCACGCTGCTGATCGTGTTCGGCAACCAGGTGGAGAAGGAGGTGCTGAACTTGATGAAGGTGGATCCGCTGCTCAACCCGCTGACCTGGGGATGGAAGCTGGTGAGCCGGCTGGCGCGCTGGACAGTGGCGTTCCTGACGACGATTCTGGTGACCACGCTGCTGTACTACTTCGCCCCTAACCGTAAGCAGCGCTGGCGCCTGGTGTGGCCGGGCGCGGTGCTGGCCACCGTTTTGTGGATGCTGGCCACTTCGGGATTCGCCTGGTATGTCCGCAACATCGGCCAGTACAACCTGATGTACGGCTCGATCGGCGCCGGCATTGCGCTGCTGGTCTGGATGTACCTGATGGCTCTCATTGCGCTGGTCGGCTGCGAATTCAACGCCGAGTACGAACGCAGCTCGAAATTCGCGGGGCGATAAGGGCGGCAGCGATTCCGGCGCCGGCGCGATCCGCTATCCTGAAGTCACGCGGTATGGAACACGGCCAACCACCGCCGGCACCCGAGTAGAGCGAAGATGGCGTCGATCTTTCGCTGATCCGCTGGATGCTGTCGCTGACGCCCGCCGAGCGCCTCCAATTCCTCGAAGAGCGCATTAACGACATCCTGTCGATTCGTGGGCTCAATGGCCGAGCGTAGATTGTTCTGGTGCGCCGTCGCGTTGACTGAGGCGGGAGAGGCGGTTTAACCTGAGGAAGCAGGGCTGCAACTCCGGAGTAGGGCTGGCGTAGCTCAGTTGGTAGAGCATCTGATTTGTAATCAGAGGGTCGGGGGTTCAAGCCCCTCCGCCAGCTCCATTCGCCCAAAGGCGATTGCGGCCGCCGTGCCGGCGCAATTACATTCGATTTTCCTTTTCATACCGGTTAGGCTTAGGGAAGCATCCAAATGAAAACAGCTTTGATTTTGGGCATCACGGGGCAGGACGGATCGTTCCTGGCGGAGTTTTTGCTGGGGAAAGGGTACGATGTTCACGGCCTGATCCGGCGCGCGTCCACCTTCAATACGGACCGCATCGACTCGGTGTATCGCGACCCGCACGAGCACCGGGCGGCTCTGCGGCTGCACTACGGAGACATGTCGGACGGCACCGGGCTGCGGCGGGTGATCGCGCAGGTTTCTCCGGACGAGATCTACAACCTGGCGGCGCAATCCCACGTGCGGGTGAGTTTCGACCAGGCCGAGTACACGGCGGATGTGGTGGCGACCGGAACGCTGCGCGCGCTGGAAGCGGTGCGCGACCACATGAAGGCGGGCGAGAAACCGGTGCGGTTCTACCAGGCCGGGTCGTCGGAAATGTTCGGAGCGGCGCCGCCGCCGCAGAATGAAGCGACGGCGTTTTACCCGCGCAGCCCTTATGCGGTGAGCAAGGTGGCGGCGCACTGGTACGCGGTGAATTACCGGGAAGCGTACGGCCTGTTCGTCACCAACGGCATTTTGTTCAACCACGAATCCGAGCGGCGCGGCGAGACGTTCGTGACGCGGAAGATCACGCGCGCGCTGGGCCGCATCAAACTCGGGATGCAGAAGAAGCTGTACCTGGGCAACCTGGAGGCGAAGCGCGACTGGGGCTACGCGGGCGATTACGTCGAGGCGATGTGGATGATGCTACAGGCGCCGCAGCCGAACGATTACGTGATCGCGACCGGCGAATCGCACTCGGTGCGCGAATTCCTCGATGTGGCGGGCAGGAATATCGGGCTGGACTGGACCGAGCACGTGGAGACCGACCCGCGCTACTTCCGGCCGTCGGAGGTGGATCACCTGCAGGGCGATTCCTCGAAGGCGCGGAGCGAGCTCGGGTGGCGTCCCAAAATGGAGTTTCGGGAGTTGGTGCGCTTGATGGTGGAACACGACCTGGATCTGGCGCAACAGGAGCGCACGCTGGCGGAGGCGGGCCACCGGGTGGTGCTGCGCGGTTCCGCCCACACATAAAACCAATGGAAAAGAACAGCCGCATTTTCGTCGCAGGGTACAAAGGGCTGGTGGGGTCGGCGATCTGCCGGCGCCTGCGCCAGGGAGGGTTCGACAACCTGGTGTTGCGCGAATTACCGGATCTCGATCTGCGCGACCAGGCCGCAACGCGGCGATTCTTCGCCGAAGAAAAGCCCGAGTACGTGGTTCTGGCGGCCGCCAAGGTGGGTGGGATACTGGCCAATGCCACGTACCCGGCCGATTTCATTTACGACAACCTGGCGATCGAAGCCAACGTGATTGACACAGCCGCGCGGGCGGGCGTCCGCAAGCTGCTGTTTCTCGGATCTTCGTGCATCTACCCGAAGCTCGCGCCGCAGCCGATGCGGGAAGAGCATCTGCTGACGGGGCCGCTCGAGCCGACCAACGAGTGGTACGCGATCGCCAAGATCGCCGGCATCAAGCTGGCGCAGGCGTATCGCGCGCAATACGGGCTGAACGCGATCAGCCTGATGCCGACCAACCTGTATGGACCGGGCGACAACTTCGACTTGCAGTCGTCGCACGTGTTGCCCGCGCTGATCCGCAAGACGCACGAGGCGCTGCGCGCGGGCGCGCCCGAAATCGTGGTTTGGGGTTCCGGCACGCCGCGCCGGGAGTTCCTGCACGTCGGACGACCTGGCCGACGCGGCGGTGTTCCTGATGCTCGAGTACGACTCGGGCGAAATCATCAACGTGGGAACCGGCATCGACGTGACGATCCGCGAGCTGGCGGAAATGATCGTGCGCGCCGCCGGCTACACGGGAAGACCTCGTGTTCGATTCGTCGAAGCCGGACGGCACGCCGCGCAAGCTGCTGGATGTCAGCCGGTTGACGGCGCTGGGCTGGAAGCCCAAGGTGGCGCTGGCCGGCGGCATCGCCGAAACCTGGCGCTGGTACCTGGAAAACGTCGCCCACGTCCAGGGTTAGCTCGCTCAAGTTTCTGCATCCTCGTCAAACCGGCGGGAATCCCGGCAAATCACCGGCGGCAAGGCAAGACCGCCGGCGTTACCGGAGCTTCTCATAGAATCTCGCGGGCCGGCGGCCCATCCCAGCAGACCACCAAAGGCGATGGTCCGCCGTACCTCATCTCTACAGTTTCAGGCTCTTCAAATACTCGCGAAACGGCTCGCCCAAATCGTGCCGGCGGAGGGCATACTCCACGGTGGCTTTGAGGAATCCCAATTTGTCGCCGGCGTCGTAACGCGTGCCCTCGAAGCGGACCGCGTAAATGGGGCGGCTGCGCAACAGGTAACGCATCGCGTCGGTCAACTGGACTTCGGCGCCAGTGCCGGTGTCGATGGCCTGAACGCAGCCGAAGATCTCCGGGGTGAGCACGTAGCGGCCGACGATCGCCAGGTTGGAGGGCGCGTCGGCGGCCTCCGGTTTCTCCACCAGGTCGCGGATGCGGTACACGCGGTCGCTCGAGCCGTTATGGCTGACCGGTTCGGCATCGATGACGCCATACGCCGAAATCTGTTCGCGCGGCACCTCCATCACCGCCAGTACCGGCGCGTTGAAGAAATTGTAAACGTCTAACAACTGGCGCAGGCACGGCGTCTCGGCATCGATCAAGTCGTCCGCCAAGACGACGGCGAATGGCTCGTCCCCGACCAGTTCCTTGGCGCGCAGCACGGCGTGTCCCAGTCCCAGCGCCTCCTTCTGGCGTGTGTACGACACGTTGATCATGTCGGAAATGCCGCGCACAATCGCCAGCAGATCCTTCTTTGAGCGGCTCTCCAGCAGATACTCCAGCTCGAAGCTGACGTCGAAGTGGTCTTCGATGGCGGTCTTGCCGCGGCCGGTGACGATGATGATGTTCTGAATCCCGGAGTGGATGGCCTCCTCCACGCCATACTGGATGATCGGCTTATCGACGATCGGCAGCATCTCCTTGGGCTGCGCCTTGGTAGCCGGGAGGAATCGCGTCCCAAGTCCGGCGGCGGGGAAAACGGCTTTTCGCACTTTAGCTGGCATCTTCTACAGTTTGAGGCCGGAACTCGCGCTTTGGCAAGGTCCGATTGTCTTTCCCGTACCGGCTGTGGTATCAATAGGAAACCTGGGGACACAAGAATGGCCTACGTAATCGCAGAACCCTGCATCGGCACCAAAGATACCGCCTGCGTCGACGCCTGTCCGGTCGATTGTATCCACCCCAAGAAGGACGAGCCCGGTTACGCTGAGGAGGCGTTGCTCTACATCGATCCGGTGGAATGCATCGACTGCGGAGCCTGCGTTCCAGTCTGCCCCGTGTCGGCGATCTTCGCGCTCGACGATCTGCCCGAAAAGTGGGCCGAATTCACCGCGCGCAACGCGGCCTATTACAAGAAATAGGCTGCCGCACAGTCCCGCAGCCGCACCAGGCTATCCCAGAAGCGAACACCCCCCGTCCGGCCATTTCGCAGTACGTCATTCCAACTAAACGACATCGGCCGCAGCGCCTTGGCACGCCACCTGCTCTTGTCGAAAGCATGCTCAGCGATTTTCGCTTCGCCCTCCGCTCGCTCTGGCGCAACCCGTCGTTTGCGGCGGTGGCAGCACTCTCCATCGCCTTGGGTATCGGCGCCAATACGGCCATGTTCAGCCTGGCGGACGCGATGGTGTTGCGGCCGGTTCCGGTGCCGCATCCAGCCGGGTTGTTGAACGTGCGTTCCCAGCTTCGCGGCCACGGAATGGATTCCATGTCCTACCCGGATTACGTGGATTTCCGCGCGAAGACCCGCACCTTTTCCGGGCTGGCGGCCTACCGGCTGGGCACGTTCGGATTTGCAGCCGACCGCGAGGCCTTGCCGGAAATGAAGGCCGGACTGCTGGTGAGCGGCAATTTCTTCGACGTGTTCGAAGTCGCTCCGCAAGCGGGCCGCACGTTCCGGCGGGACGAAGACTCGGTGCCTGGCCGTGACGCGGTGACCGTGATCAGCCACGACCTCTGGCAGCGGGACTTCGGCTCGGCGCCGGACATCGTGGGCAGAAAGATCCTGGTGGACGGCATCGAGTTCGTCATCGTCGGCGTGGCTCCGGAAAGCTTCACCGGCACGGACCAGTACTTTCGCCCCGCTTTATATATTCCGCTGATGATGGCGCCGCGCCTGTCGGGAGATAATCACAATCTGCTCATCGGCCGCGACGACCGCGAATTGCAGGTGAAAGGGCGCCTCCGGCCGGGCGCTACCGGCAAACAAGCCGCGGCCGAAGCTCAGGTGATCGCGAGTGGTCTCGCGCAGGCTTATCCAGCCACCAACCGCGATTGGTCCGCCGCTGTCCGCACCGAGTTCCAGGCACGGACGGATCAATCGGAAGGAGACGCGATGCTGGTGAGCATGCTGCTCGCGCTCGCCGGCGTGGTGCTGCTGATCGCTTGCGCCAACGTGGCCAATTTGACGATGAGCCGTGGCTTGGCCCGTTCCGGCGAAATCGCCGTGCGCCTGGCCATCGGAGCGGGACGGTGGCGGCTGGTCCGCCAACTGCTGGCGGAGAGTCTCCTCATCGCGGTGGCTGCCGGGGGCGCCGGTGCGTTTCTCGCCGCTGTGATCGTCGCGCCATTCGAACACTGGCGGATACCGTCGCAGATTCCCATCGAGATCAACGCCCGCGCGGATGTGCGCGCGCTGCTATACGCATTAGGCGCCGCATTGGCGAGCGCGGTGTTGTTCGGATTGATGCCGGCCATCCGGGCCACCGGCTCCGATATCGCGACCGCATTGAAAGCGGGCGGCAGGACTGCGACGTCGCACCGGCGTTTTTGGGGCAGACACGCGCTGGTGATCGCGCAAGTCGCGGGAAGCGTGTTTCTGATGGTGGTGACGGCCCAAATGTACCGCGGCACGGCGCATCAGCTCGCAGCGGCTCCCGGATTCCGCTCCTCCCACATGCTGATGGCCAGCTTCGACCCGCAGTTGGTTCGTGCCAACAATCAACAGGCGCGCGATTTCTACCGCCGCCTGGCGGAGGATGCCAGGCAAATGCCGGGAGTGACGTCCGCCGCCCTGGCGGAACTGGTTCCCATGTCGAACCACATGGATTCGGTGGCCATAGTGCCGGAGGGCTACCAGTTGCCGAAAGACAAGCGAACGGTGGAAGTGTTCTCGAACACGGTTGGCGCCGGCTATTTTCGCACTGTGGACATTGCGATTCTGCAGGGCCGCGGGTTCCTGGAAAGCGACGGCGAGAAGGCGCCCCGCGTGGCGGTGGTCAACCAGCGGCTTGCGGAAACCTACTGGCCCGACGAGAATCCGATCGGAAAACGGCTTCGGCTGGGCGGACCGCAGGGCGATTGGGTCGAGGTGGTGGGCCTGGCTCGGATGAGCAAGTACAACGGGTTGGTCGAACCGCCGATGGAGTTCTTGTACCTCCCGCTAGCGCAAAACTTTCGCACGCAGATGACCTTGCTGAT
This sequence comes from Bryobacterales bacterium, assembly GCA_963843095.1. Taxonomy (GTDB): domain Bacteria; phylum Acidobacteriota; class Terriglobia; order Bryobacterales; family Bryobacteraceae; genus Bog-375. The sequence continues at coordinate 25,392 of CAWJLI010000184.1, read as the reverse complement.
TGCGACCTCCGGACCTTCCGATGACATCGCGCAGCCGCTGCGCCGGCTGGTCAAGTCCATCGACTCCAACGAGCCGGTATTTGCGCTGAGCGGCATCGAGCAGTACTTCAACGAACGGGCGACCAGAGTCATGAACGCTCTGACAGCGGTGGTGGGCGGCATGGGACTGCTGGGCCTGGCGCTGGCGCTTTCGGGAATTTACGGCGTGATGTCCTGGTCGGTGACGCGGCGCCGGCGCGAAATCGGCATCCGCATGGCGGTTGGCGCGGACCGGATCGCCGTGGTAGGCATGGTGCTTCGAGGCGGAGCGCTGCTTGGCGTTTTGGGAACCGCGATCGGACTGGCGCTCAGCCTCGCGCTGGGCCGCGGCCTCAGCAGGGGCCTCTTCATTCCTCAGATGGACTGGCGCCTGGCTGTGCTGGTTGCGCTGGTTCTGTTCGCGATGACGCTCGCCGGAGCTTACATCCCCGCGCGCCGCGCCGCGCGCCTCGACCCCAACACGGTGCTGCGGGAGGAATAGTGGAAGCCGTGGCGCAGGCTGTCAAAGCGACGACAGTCGGCGACGCTGGTTAATAAAGAAAGGTCGAGACGACTCTCGACCCTGCACGTAAGATTGCGTGCGCCACGACGGCAGCGTTACGCCCTCCGGTAAGTGGCGCTGCAGGTGTCGGTCTCCCACAGCCGGACGAATTGAATGCCCACGCCGGAGCGCGCCGGCAAAGCCGCTTCCACTTCGTCGTAGATGAAGCGGGCCATGTTCTCGGCCGAGGGGTTCAGCTTGTCGAAGGGCGGAAGATCGTTGAGCCACTGGTGATCCATGCGGTCGATCACGGTGTGGAGAGCTTTCTTCAGTTCCACGAAATCCACCAGCAGGCCGATTTCATCCAGCGTCTCACCCGCGAGCGATACCTGGCAGCGGTAATTATGCCCGTGCACGTTTTCGCACTTGCCCTTGTAGTTGCGCAGCGCGTGGCCGGCAGCGAAAGTCTCTTCGATGGTCACTTCAAACATGGAAAAAATCCTCTACATCATCCAGGCTGGTGGTGAAGCGGTAGTCCGGCAGGCTGTCGAAAAACACCTGGCCGTAGCGCTTCTGGGTGATGCGGTTGTCCAAGAGCACGAGCACCCCGCGGTCCGATTTGCTGCGGATCAACCGGCCAAACCCCTGTTTCAAAGCGATGGCGGCCTGCGGAATCTGGTAATCGTAAAACGGGTTGCCCCCGCCGGCGCGGATGGCCTCGATACGCGCGCTCACCACCGGGTCATTGGGCACCGCAAAGGGTAGTTTGTCGATGATGACGCAGCTCAATTGGTCGCCCGGCACATCCACGCCCTGCCAGAACGACGAGGTCGCGAACAGCACCGAGTGCGGCGTGGAACGGAACTCCTCGAGCAGCGCGGTGCGCGGGCCGGTGCCTTGCAGCAGCATCGGGTAATCGATCTCCAGCGACACCCGGTCATAAACCAGGCGCATCTGCTGATAGCTGGTGAAGAGCACAAAAGCGCGGCCGCGGCTGTGTTCCAGAATGCGTGTCACTTCTTCCGCGGCGGCCTTGGTGAAGGCGGGGCTGCGCGGCTCGGGCAGGTGCTGCGCCACGTAGAGCAGCGCCTGCTTCTGATAGTCGAAATGCCCGGCGACCACCAGCGTGCGCGGATTCTTGACGCCCAGGCGCCCCTGCACGTAGTCGAAACCGCCGGAGACAGCCAGCGTGGCCGAGGTCAGCACCACGGTATCCACCTGGCCGAACAAACGTTCGGAGAGAATGCCGGAAACCTCGATCGGCGTGGCTTGCAAGAAGCAGCCGCGGCCGCGCTTTTCCACCCAGAACACGTACCGCTCGTCGTCCTCCTCCAGGATGAAGCGCAGCCCCAGCATCAGCTCCTGGTTGCGCCGCGCCAGCGGGATGATCTCTTCCGGCGGATTCTGGAGCAGCAACAGGTGCGAGCCCACCAGCTCCAGCGTGACCATCAGGTTGCTGTAAACCTCGTCGTTCTCCGCGCGAAAGGCATCGCGGCCCTGAAACGCCACCCGCCGTTCCTGTTCGCCGAACAGGCCGAAGAACTGCTCGGCAAGCTGTCCCATCCGCTCCAGCACGCGGTCGAGCTCGGGCGTGCCGAACTTTTTCATGCGGCTGACCACCGCGATGTCGCGGCGCAGTTCTTCAAAGCGGTAGCTGCTGACGGAAACGCCGAAGTACTGCCCCGCCACGTCTTCGATCTCGTGGGCTTCGTCGAAAACCACGGCGTGGTACTCGGGCAGCACGCCGCCCTCGCGGTTTTCGTCGCGCAGCGCCAGGTCGGCGAAGAACAGGTGATGGTTGACGATGACGATGTCGCTCTCCGCCGCGCGCTGGTGCATCAAAGTGAGGAAGCAGCGGGAAAAGTTCGGGCATTTCTGGCCGGAACAGAGTTCGGCGCGGGCATCCATCTTGGCCCACGCGGTGGAAGACTCGGGAAGGGTCTTAATCTCCGCGCGGTCGCCGAATTCGGTAGTTTTTTCCCATTCGCGGATGATCTCGAAATCCGCGACCTCTTCCAGACCGGCGAACACGGCCTGTTTTTCGCCATCGTAGATTTTCTGCCGGCAGGCGTAGTTGTTGCGGCCCTTCATGTAGCAGACCTTGAGGGGCCGCTCGAAGTGCCGCTGCAGGAACGGGACGTCCTTGAAAAAAAGCTGCTCCTGCAGATTCTTGGTACCGGTTGAGACCACGATGCGCTTGCCCGAAGCCAGCGCAGGCACCAGGTAGGCGAGCGTCTTGCCTGTACCCGTGCCGGCTTCCACGATCAGGTGACGCTTGTCGGCCAGCGCCGCTTCCACGGCTTCCGCCATTTCCACCTGCCCGGCCCGGTATTCGTAATTCGGATGCCACTGGGCGAGCGTGCCGGAGGCCGAAAAAAACTTGCGCGCGCCACTGGTGCGGGCCTGGGTGGGCATGGGGAATGACTTGATTGTAGCAAGCGCCCGGAAACGGACAATTTCGGACTGAATTGAAGCCTCGCGCGCGGCTCGGAAACCGGCACGCTAAAGCATGCCCCACCTACAGCGGCAATTGGTGCAGCAGGGCGGAAACACGGCTTGCACGAAGGCAGCGCCAGTTTGTTCGGCCGCGTCGATTCCCGCCGGTCCCACGGGGACCGTGATCCTAACCAGCGCCGTATCGCTGCGCCGGTAACGAATGGAATCCGCCACCGCCCAGAACTTGGCGGCGTACTCGGTGGCAATCACCCGGTTGTGGCTTTGATACCAGTACAGAGTCACGCTCTTTTCGTCCCCGTGCTGCACCACGTACCGGTTCACCCGGATCGGCGCATCCCAGCCATCTACGCGCAGTGAAACCAAATCTTCCTGGACCGGCTCCCAGCCGGCTCCAGGCAGGCAATTCTTCGGGGAGTGCGGCGCCTGGCCGTAACGTTGCGTTTGAAAGTAAGCGATGTACAGGCCGGCCACCTCTTTGGTGATTTGGTTCACATAAAGCCGGTTCAGTGTGTCGTCCGCCTTGAGAACATCCAACACTTCCTTGTCGAGTGGGAAATCGCGATAAATCAACCAATCGCCGATCACGGAGGGAAACAGGAGCAGTGGTTCTACCGGAGGCGCGGTCTCGGCACGCGATGCGAAGGCGTAGAACGCCAGCGCCTCCAGCAGCAGGACCACGGCCACCACGTGCACGTACGGATTCTTCATCATATGCGAGCCCGCCGCCGCTTCGCGCCAAACCCGATCACGAAAAGAATGGCCCGATGAAAGAGAAACAGGATGACTCCCGCGGAGAGGAAAATCACCATGCCGGTCGACTCATGGAAAAAGCCTTCGGCGAGGTCGCTGCGCACCTGCGAAAGAATGCCGGTCACCATCACCCGCCCGGCGTTGGCCGCCAATGCCACGGGAATCGTGGCCAGAAACAGCACTACCCGCAGCCAGGTTCTCTTCTCGAAGAAATAGCCGTACACCAGAGACAGAAACGTCAGCGAAAGCAGCGAGCGTATGCCGCTGCAAGCTTCCACCACGGAAAGCTGCTGGCTGGGCAGATCGAGAATGTTGCCTTCGCGCAGCACCGGAATGCCGATGGTGAGCAGGCCCGCCGCCGCGATGCGAGTGGCCAGGATCTGCAGCGGGAAGGTGAGGCTGTTGTAGACCACGGTGGGAATCGGCACCATGAAAAACAGCAGAAACAGGGGAAATGCGAGCTTGCGCAGTACCGGCGTGCCGCCCACCGTCCACACCACGCCGATCAGGGTGACCACCAGCGCCGTGCGCGCCGTAAACAGCTCCACGCCCAACGTGCCGACGAGGAGTTGCAGACCGCCCCAGACGACCAGCAGCAGGCCCCACCAGGTAGGACGTGGCTCAGTGGCCAGCAACTCCTGGCGGCGCTGCCAGACGATGTATCCGGCCACCAGCGGCACGAAGAACCCGTGGCCCATGTCGGGATCGTTCCACCATTGGAGGATGAGCCTGTGCAGAACTGGCGCGTAGCAGACCAGCAGCGGCACCGCGAGCCAGGCGATGGCCACCCAAGGCATGCGCGTCTTTGGAGCAGGTTCCGCGATAGCGGTCATAGGGCCATCGCCTATCATAACAACCCCCACCGCGAGCCGCCGCGAAGGTGGGGCGGATGAAAACCGCTCGTCCTATCCCTGAAGGTGTTCCGCTGTCGAGGGGATCATTTCAGTTGCGAGGTGAGTCGCCCTATCGCGCTGTCGTATTCGCTCTCTTTGATGACAATGTTGCGCGGGCCATACGTACGTCCCAGTCTAAACGGAGATGTGCCCTTCAGATAGTCGAGGAACGGTCGATTGATCGACTTCGCTTCCCACCACGCCGTCCAGCGCATGTCGACGCCCGAGAATTGCGTCACTCCTTCCAGTTCCGCATCCTGGAGGTTCATCCAGATCAGCCGGGCATTTCCTAGATTCACACCGCTCAAGTTGACGCCCTGCCAGTCGCCGCTAGTGAAGAAAGTGGCGGAAAGATCAGGCGGTCCCGCCAGCAGGTGCGTCTTCATCACGCTGCCAACCTCCGACGTAATTACCGGAAACACGCTGTCCATGTAGTTATAGGTTGCGAGTTCACCCTGATTGAGCTTTGTCGGATCGTCACGTTCCTTTTTGGCATCCCACGTTTTGGTCCAAACCGGATCGACCCTCGCAAGCAATGCACGATCGAGCCGGATTATCCGGTCCAGATTGGCTCCCGTTGCTGGCACCAGCGCGACGCCAAAGAGGCTCATGAAAAAACCGGGATCGGAGCTGTTGGCGAGCAGATTCACCGCGACCTCCCTCGCCTGATCGCCGTATTTCGGGGAGCGCAAGAAAGGCTGAAGGGCGATGATGCCCGGTGAAAGCGCGCCAGAAGCTGAAATCGTCTTCACCGATTCCTGCCACTGCGCGTCCATTGCGTCCTCGCGCTTGTCACGCTCGGACCGCAGAAATTGCCAGTTTTGCGCAACCAGGGTGGCCGCAAGAGTGACGATCGTGACCAATGGCGTCAGCAGCGCCACGTAGTCACGCAACCGCTCGGAGCGTGCGCGCTTGGGGGCGGTTTCATGCTCGTACTGCAGGTTCGCGATCTCGGTGCCGAGCTTCACCAGCTCACTCCGCGTCTTTTCCGTTTCCGCAGCCATTTTCAGGGCTTCAGCGGCTTTTTCAACGGCTGCCGCGAGATCGCCCACGCTCGATCCTTCCTTCGCTCTGTCCAGCAGCGAAGAAGCCGCCGCGCGCACCTGTTTCATTTGAACGGAGATAGCGTCGAGATCCGGCGTGGAAGAGTCGCTCGGCGCGGCGGGTGGGACCCCTGTTTGCGTATCCATGAGGACAAGAGCCTCCCCGAAATCTTAGCGCAGGGAACCCGCGACGTCCAGCTTGGGCAATTCGGTGACAGCAGGCAACGAAACTACGTCCGGGCTTGAGTATACCAGCGACACAGACGCGTTGCGGTCGAAAGATTGGGCCACCTGGCCGATCTGCCGCCGGCGCCTGTGTGCTACAACTGTCTCGAATGACTCCGTCATCCCCGGCGCGCGCCCCCCGCCGCGAATACCGGACTCCGTTGCGCAAGCGGTTCCAATATCTCGCCGCCAGCGCGGCGCTGATCGGCGCGAGTGTCTCCATTCTCATACCGGGTGTACCGGAGGCGCTCCGCTTGAACCGCTGCACCTGGTGCGCTGCCTGTATGATGATGGCCTGTATCATGATCATGATCGGCGGACTGGATATTCTGGTTCGAAGTCTGCCATCGCGCCTCATCATCGACGGCACTCGGATCTACATTCGCACCCTCTTCCGCCGTTTCTCCGCGGACCTGAGCGAGATTGAGGGAACCTATTTGGTCGAGTCGGGATACGGCAAGCAAACAGTCCTGCGACTCAAGGGTAGCGGTAGAACCATGCGAATTCCGAAGGTCATTCGGATCGACAATGACCTCCGCGCCTGGCTCAGCCAACTGCCCGATGTCCACGAGGTGAATCGGCAGAAACGTCTCGCCGCCGTCGCGGCGGCGCAAAGCCTCGGCGACTCCGAACAGGATCGCATCAGGGCTCTGAAAAGAGCGCGATGGATAGGTATGGCGCTAATCCCAGCCGAGATCATCGCCCCCATTTGTTTGTTTATATACTCACGTAGTGCGCCTACTCGAATTCAACCACCTCTCGTCCTCATCCTCGCGCTGGCTCCGATACTTGTGGCTCTTCTCGTCAGGCGGTCGCCGCTGCTCTTCACTATCAGCCTGGAAAAGAGGGACCCGCGCACCGACCTGACAAGCGCGATCGTGCTTGCCTGCGTTGGCCTGCCATTGTTCATGACCTGGCGACTGGATTCCCTTGCAGCCATCAAGCCGCTGCTGTTTGTTTCACTTCCTCTCGCTGCAATCTGCACGGTGGTTCTGGCTGCGTATTGTTTCGAGCGCCGGCCGGCATTACGCGACCTTCTGCCGTTTTTCTTTGTTGCGTCCCTATTCGCGTTCAACCTGGTGGTGGCTGCGGACATTTATGGCGACTTCGCCGTGCCGGCTCATCATGGCGTTGTGATTTCCGATGACCAGCTCCACGCGGCCCCGTCACGGAGCGGACACACTTTGACTCTCGCGCCGTGGGGCCCATTTCGGAGGCCCCTGCCGGTGCGCCTGGACGCAGGGGCGTACCGGCGCGTCTCCGGCTCCCACCGGCTCTGCGTCGATCTGCACCCGGGCCTGCTGCGGATTCCCTGGTACGAGGCCGTGCCCTGCCAGGACCGGCCAGCATCGGAGTAGCGCCCACCAAACCCAGGGCGCTACCGCGGCCAGATGGCGCGCGCAGCAAGGTTGGCGAGGCATGAGCATATAGTCCTACGTTTCGTTCGGGCAGCAATTCACTTTCCGCATAGTCGCCTTATCAGAGAAGTGCCTTCCTGGCCCGCGGTGATTCTGGTCGCCACAGGCCTACCGCATCACCAATTCATCGCCGCTGTCCTCGCGCTGCGAGTTTTGGCGCCCATGGGGCCAGGTATGCCCCGTGCCATCGCCCACGCCCCTACTTAGTCAACGTTTTCAAGCGGTTTTTCAGGCGTTGGAAGAAACCCTGCGGAGCCGGCGGCGCGGCTGGCGCGGCGCCGGCCGCGGCGGCCACCCCGGAGGCCGTTGGCGGCGTGTAGACCGGTGCTGTCGCCGGACAGTCGCCTTCCGACACCAGGCGGACCCTTCCGGACGCCAGCACATACTCGCGCCGCACCCGCTGGTCCGAGCGGTTCACCACGCAGATCGAAAAGCCCGGATTGGCTTCCCCGGCCGCGCCCGCGGGTTTCGCCAGCACGGGCAGGTAGCCCTCCAGGTTCCGTTCCACGTGGCTGGTTTCGTAACGGTGGTGGCGGAAGCTCCAGACAAACACGCGAAAGCTGTCAAAGTCGTAGTCGTGAATGCCGCTTGCCACGGTGGTCCACAGCCAGATATCTTTCGTCTCGTCGTGGTCGGTCAGTTTGCCGAGTGAGAAATAAGCGACGATGCGGCGCCCCTCGGCATACTGGGCCACTTCGTCCGGGATGGCCATCGAAACGTGGCGCGTCAACACCCAGCCGGCTTGCCCGGTCGAGACGCGCACCAGGCTCCAGTAATCGAGCGCCGCCGGGGGCCGCTGGGTTGGTTCCTCAGGCTCGGGTACGGGCTCATCCGGGTCCCTGCCGGATAACTCCAGCCAATCGGCCGGCGGCGGAGGCGGCTTGGGCATCGGGGGTGGCGGGATCTTGCCCTTGGCATCCTCTTTCTTCGCAACTTTCTTCGGCGCGGGAAAGACCAGCGGCGCTCTGGGCAGGTCAGTGCGCGGCAAGGGAATCGTCGCCAGCACGTCGAACTTCTCGTTGGCGCGGATCTGTAAGAAGCTGGGCGCGGCGCTCGAAGGCTGCGTGTGAGCGTTCAAATCGCGGTAGCCAGCCGCCTGGCCCTGCGACGGCATTTTGGCGGCCCGTCCGGCGAGTTCCTGCAGGCTGGCCATATCCGAAGCAGCCAGCAATTGGCGCGCTTCGGTCCATCCTGCAATCCCGCCCGGAGTGCGCACGCGAATCAGCATCCTGCGCCGAGCCAGGATCTCCAGCCGCTCGCCGTGTTTCACGGTAGCCACTACAGCGGACTGCACGGAGATGTCGCTACGGATCTTGAGCGTGGCCGGCCCCACAAAGGCCTGCCCGATGGCGGGCTCGTGCGGCGCCGGGCCTGAGTGGCACCCCGACCACGCCAAGAGCGCGACCACAAGGCTGAACGTGATGATCGACCGGCAACGCACCTATCGTGATTCTAGTCGAGTGGGCCGGATTGTTTCATCCAGCAACGGAGCCGCGACCGTCAGAGAGCGGCCGGCGAGTTCGGCCCCTTGCGCGCCCTCAACAGGGGTGCGCACCGCGAGTACCCACGTAGACGGCGTAAACGGACTGGCTGGCGGCCATAAACAGGCGGTTGCGTTTGGCGCCGCCGAAACACACGTTGGCGCAGACTTCGGGCAGCAGGATCATGCCGATGCGTTCGCCGGCGGGCGTGAGCACGTGCACGCCGTCATAGCCCGGGCCAACCCAGCCGGCGGCGACCCACAGGTTACCGTCGACATCGGCGCGCATCCCGTCGGCGATACCGGACCCTTTGTCGGTGACCATCTTGGAAAACAGGCGGCCGTTGCGCAGTTGGCGGCCGTCCGCCACATCGAAGACGCGAATGTCCTTCGCATCGCCGCTGTCGATGATGTACAGCTTCTGGTAGTCGGGAGAAAAGCAGAGGCCGTTGGGTTGGCCGAAATCGGCGGCAACCAGATCGAGCTTGCCGGCCTTCGGATCCGCGCGATACACCGCCGTCGGTATCTCGGAATCGGCCTGGAAGCCTTCGTAGTTGCCCAAAATGCCGTACGTGGGGTCGCTGAACCAGATGCCGCCATCGGGGTGCACGACGATATCGTTGGGCGAATTGAGCCGCTTGCCGTTCCACCGGTCGGCAATCACCGTGAGCGAGCCATCGTGCTCATAGCGCGCCACGCGGCGGGGGCCGTGCTGGCAGGAGAGCAGGCGGCCTTCGAAATCGAAGGTGTTGCCGTTCGAGTATCCGGAGGGCTCGTGAAAAACGCTCACGTGCGCGTCCTCATCCAGCCAGCGCATATGGCGGTTGGCGGGGATGTCGCTCCAGACCAGGTAGCGGCCGGCGGCATGCCAGGCGGGCCCTTCAGCCCATCGGGCGCCGGTGTAAATGCGCTCGATCGCCGCGCTGCCGATCTTGTACTTACTGAAGCGCGGGTCCAGCGAGACGATATCGGGATCGGGATAGCGGATGGCCTCCCGGCCGGCCCAATCGCGCGGTGTCTGCGCGGCGGCTGGGACCAGCGCGGCAGCCGCGGCCAGAAAAGAGCGACGGTCTAGCATCACCAGGATATTCTATGCCAAGCGGGCGCCGCGTGGGTTTGCGCGTTTTCCGCGCAAGAAGCGGCCGGCGGCGCTGGAATCGCGGCACAATGGGGTCAGGCACAAATTCCCTTTCTTGCAAGGAGACCGATACATGCCGTTGCGGGAGAAAGTGGCGCTGGTAACCGGCGCGGGCACCGGAATCGGAGAAGCGATAGCGCGCCGGTTCGCCGAAGAGGGCGCGCGCGTCTACCTGTTCGACCGGGACGCGGAAAGCAACCGGCGCGTGGCGGAATCGATTGGCGCGGCCGGCGGATGGGCGGAAGCCATCACCGGAGACGTGCGGCGGGCCGACGACCTGGCAAGCCTGGTGGAAGCGGCGCGTGCGCGTTTCGGGCGCATCGACGTCCTCGTCAACAACGCCGGCATCTTCCCGCGCCAGCGGTTCCTCGATATCACCGACGAGCAGTGGGACGAGATGCAGGAGATCAACCTGAAGAGCATGTTCCGCTTGAGCCAGTTGGCGCTGAAATCGATGATGGCGGCGCGCGCGGGCAAGATCGTCAACATCTCGTCGGTGACGTTTTTCATTGGCGTGGGCGGCCTGGCCCACTACACGGCGTCCAAGGGAGGAGTGATCGGGTTGACCCGCTCCCTGGCGCGCGAAGCCGGGCCGTACAACATACACGTCAACTGCGTCACGCCGGGCTTCATCCAGACCGAATCCGAGGTCCGCTTCGTCAACGACGAGGAAGCGCGCAAGATGGTGGCCGACCAGTGCCTGGCGCGCCGGATCAGGCCGCTCGACGTGGCGCGGGTATGCCAGTTTCTGGCGTGTGAGCTGAGCGACGGCATGACCGGACAGTGCCTGAACGTGGATGGCGGCTGGGTGATGCACTAGGGGCGTGGCGCGGGCCGTCAGGCCTGCTGAGTCGAGAGTCATCTCGACTTTGCGTCGGCAGCCTTACAACGTGTGCTGTCCCAACCAAGGCGAAGAAACGTCGAGAAGAATCTCGACGCAGCAGGCAGGAATGCCCGCGCCACGAGCGACAATCAGAAGATGAAAGCGAGGCCGCCGCGCACGCTGCGCGGATTGTCTACCAGCAACAACTGGCCGCCCGACGTGTTGATCCCCAGGTACCCCTGCGCCAGAATATTACGCAACTCGGCGGTCGCCTCGACCCGTTTCCCCAAGCCGGGGATCGGTTGCCGCAAGCCGACATTCAGCCCCGGCAGCGACCGCAGGGGCTGCATGCTATACGGGTTGCCGGCCATCACCCAGCGCGCGTCGCCGAGGGCGATCTGGTAACTCGCGATCAGGTGCGTGCCGCTGTGCGGCACAGTCATGGCAAGCCGCGCGGTAACGGCCTGGCGCCGACCGGCGTGGATCATCGAGCGCAATTCGTCCGGGCTGTTGCTCACCAGTTCCTCATGCCAGGCGGTTAAGGCGCCCTCATTGCCGTAAGACATGCTGGCGCTCACGTGCTCACCCAGATTCTGGGTGAACGCGGCATCCAATCCGGCCATGTCGAAGTTGCCGGCATTGAAAACCGAAGTGTTCGAGAACAGGTCGGGAACGATGTTGCCGGCCATGAAGAAACCAGCCGGCATCACCATTGCGATGGCGGCGTCGCCGAGCGCCTCGCGATAAGCCGACAGCCGGACCGCGCGCGATCCCATTTTGCGCGCCACGGCAACCTCGTACTCCTCGGCGCGCTGCAGCCGGGTGCGGCCATCGGCGAGCGAAAGCCGCGGGAACATTCCCAGCGTGTTCAGGTCCTGGCGCAACTCGGCGTCATCCACGCCGGTGTCCGCCATCTCAGGCCGTGCATTGCCGGAGGAGTAATCGATCTCCACATCCGTGGCATCGTCCACCGCCCACGAAAGCCGCGCATACGGACTCAGATAGGTGAAATGGTCCAGGAACGAAACCATGTCGACCTGGCTCCCGTACTGCACCGAGACGTTGTCGGTAACCTGGGTGCGGTTATCCACGCTCGCCGAAACCGTGCGCAGAATCGGTATCCCCGCGTCGGTGCCCGCCAGCACGAGCCCCATGCGTTCCGGCAGATACAACTGCCGCATGGTGACGGAAACCACCGGCTTGCCACCGGCGAGCTCGTGGCTGTAGCTGGTGCGAAACGCCGCCGCCGGCACGCCGGTCTGCGAACCGTACCCAAAATTGCCGCTCAATTGAAGCAGGCTGTTGCCATAAAGCGAGGTTTCTAGCGCAAAGGCCGTGCCGAGATCCGCCTCGTTAGCGGCGTTGGCCACTACCTGGCCGTCGCCGGCCGAGAACCGGAGAATTCCCCGCGTATCGGCAAACACGGTTACCGGCGGGATCTGGCCAGCCCCGACCGGATCCTCGCGGAAGCGCATCACCGGGCGCACATCGGAAGCGCTTCGCAGCACCCACTTCCAGTCATCTGAGATGAGGCTGCCGCTTTCGAGGTTCGGATAGTCCAACTGTATGGAGCTGAACAGCGTGTTCAAACTGACGTGCAGGCGGCTGAGCCGGCCCGCTTCGACCGCAATATCCTTGCGGACGGCGGGCACGAAACTGGCCAGCGTGACTCGCAGCGAGTAGATCGAAGGGAAAAGACCGGCGAGATGGAACTCGCCGTTCTGGTCGCTCAGGATCTTGCCAACCTGCCGGTCCTGCCGGTTGTAGACGATCACCGTGGCGCCCATTTGCGGCACGCCGCGCGAATCGTTGACAACACCTGCAATCGAGCCGGACAGTTTGACGGGCTCTATGGCACTCGCGGCGCCCGGCGCAAGCAAACAAAGAACCCCCGCCAGCATACAGGCCGCCGTGTTATGCGCCTTGTTCGTCACCATCGCGACGCTCGTCCGCCCTTGACGGACGCTGATCCGGAACCCTACTAGGTTACCGTAAACCGGGCCGAAGGTGTGAGGGTCTGGTTACGGTTCTTGTCGATAATTTTCATCCGCAACGTGTATTGCCCGGGAAGCAGGGTCTTCAGGGGCAGGAACCTCTCAATTGTTAACTGGGCAGCCGAGGCGTCCGGAATATCGCTGAAGTCCTGGGTGTAGTCGAAGATCCTCTCGTTGGAGCCGGACCGCACCAGCTCGTACTCCACCGTCCCGACCGGCTTGTGGGTCGCCTGATCGGCCCCCAAGTTATAGACTTTAAAATAAATGCCCATCTTCTCGTCGTGCTTGAACACATCATCCATGCGCGGCCGGACTTTGGAATCGCCGATAATGAACTGCCCCATGCCGATGCTCTTCATGGGCACTTTTTCGATAATGTCCGCCAGCATCACGCTGCTGGTGCTGGCCTTATCCGGATCCAGGCGGGGCACTGTGATGGCCGCCTCATAGTTGTTCATGTTCCCCGCGGTCAGGTCCTTGGACACCACGTTCAACCGGTAGGTCCCCGGGGCCAGCGGCAGCGGCTTCTGGTAAATCGACCTCTGCGCCTGGTAAGCCTGCAGCAACTGCGGAGGCGCGTTGATGGTGACCGTGTCTTCAAAAGTCGTAATGATGCGGCGCGTCATGCTGGTAATGCGGCCGAAAATGTTCACCGTGGCCCGCTGCAAGCCTTCCTTGGAGGTGAACTGCAGATCCTTGTTGTCAAACTGCACCGTGACGTATGTCAGCACCGAGGCGTCGGTCACCGGGAAGAAATCGGTGCGCACCTTGCACGGCAAAATGTTGTAGCTGATTTTGGAATAGACCTGAGCCTCCAGATCGGGGAACTGGGTCTTCGGGGGCTTGAAGATCGCCGTGTAGTTTTCCAGGCGGGTGAATTCCATCATGCTCTCCGGCTGGCCGCCGAATGCCTGCCCCAGGTGAGTGCCGTCGGTGTTCTGGAAGCGCTGGTTCTTGCTGCTCATGCCCAACTGTTCCATCATGGTGAGGCCGGCGCCGGGTACGTACAGCAAGGCGTCTTTTTCCGAGGGGTCCATGGTCAGGTGGAATTCGCCCGACATGGTGGGGTCGACGAATTCCATCACCACGTTGTTGCCGATGCCGTCAATGTACCGGTAGCGCCACTGCTGGAACGGATAGGTGGACGTTTCGCCGCCACCCTCTTCCGGAGGCCGCTCATAGAAACCGCCCGAAGAGTGGTCCTCGATCTCATCCGGCGGCCCGTACACGATGTAGATCCGGCCGCGATCCGTCTTCCAACCCGGAATTCCCGAAGCGTAATGCTCGTTGGCATAAGCGATCCGGCGGTAATGCTCTTCCTTGAACTCGTTCTCGACCGTGTCCGGCGTCGGATCGCGCCGCAGCCAGAAATTCTCGATGAACTGCTCGCGCTCTTCGTCGGTCTGCAGGCGCTTGAAGGCGGCCCGCTCTTCATCGGTGATGATGTAGGAGACGTCCTCGTTCAGCCACTTGCGGTAAGGCGACTCCAACTCCCGTTTGAGTTGCGCTTCCTTCTTCTTCTTCTGCTTCTCCGTCAGCGGCTTGGAGACGGTCTCCCGTAAAGCCTGGGCCTTGTCCTTATCGGTTTGGGAATCCTTGGAATCGGTCTGCTGGCCCGCCGCAATCAGGCAGACCACAATCGAAATCGAGACGCAAACGATGGAAAGACGTATTCGGTCCATGCGACACCCGCACCGGGACAGGACTAATCTGAGCTCGATCTCATTGTAGAACCGGCGCCTCACGGGGTCAATCCCGTGAAAGCGGGGCACACCTGTGCCTGTGGCGCAGGCCCCGGCCTGCGAACGGGAGTTTGGGGCTGCCGGAAAACGGCCCTCGAATTGCTCCCGTTGGGAGTATGCCATATCTTCGCGCCTTACTTTGCGTCGCCACTCTTACGGCAGCGGAGGCCGCAGCCCCACAGATCAATTACGTCACTTACCTAGGTGGCATCTACTCCGACGGCGCGAGCATGGTCGCGGTCGATTCCTCGGGGGCCGCATATGTTACAGGCACCACCGACTCACCCGATTTCCCGTTGACCTCGACTGCGTTTGGCGTGCCCGACCTCGGTCACCCCTGTGCGTTCCTGACCAAGCTCAATCCGACCGGTACCGCGATTGAATTCTCGACTTGCCTGGCGTTCTCTAACGCCATTGCGGCGGGAATCGATGTGAGCGGGGATGTTTATTTCCTTGTGCTTACGCTGGACGCGAACCAAACACCCACGGGCAATGCATTGATCAAGCTGGATCCAACTGCGAGCACCATCCTCTACGATGTGCCAGTCGGCAATTCGCCCTACGCCGTTGCCCCGGAAGCCATGGCCGTGGATGGATCTGGCGATGTTTACCTGACCGGATTAGCCTATGCCGGGCTGCCGACCACAGCGGGCGCCTATCAGCCCGAGGTTGCGCCAGGAGATGCTTGTCCGAATGCGATCCCTACTCCATTTCCAACGGGTCCCTGCCCCGACGCTTTCGTGATGAAGTTTTCGCCCTCGGGCTCCGTGATCTACTCCACATACCTGGGCGGCGCGGGTCGGGACGACGCGCATTCGATCGCAATCGATAGCGCTGGGGACGTATGGATCGCGGGCGAAACGGTTTCGTCAAACTTCCCCACGACGGCGGACGCGCTGTCGAGTACCTTTCACGGTGAGATCGACCTGGGACCGGAGCAGTTCGGCGATGGCTTCGTAGCCGAGTTGGACCCGGCGGGCGCGAGACTCTTGTACTCGACTTACCTGGGAGGCAGTGCGGCGGATGGCGCATTCGGCATCGCCATCGACGCCGCGGGCTCCGCTTATGTTGTAGGTGGCACCCAATCGGCGAATTTCCCGGTGACGACCGGCGCGCTGCAGACCACCTACACCGGCGGAATCGGGATGCCATGCTTGGGCTGTGGCAACGGCTTCGCCACCAAGTTCGCCGCGTCCGGGGCGCTGGAGTACTCGACCTATCTGGCCGGGTCGGCAGATGTAATTACCGTGGACTCGCAGGGCCAGGCCTACGTGGAAGCCGCGCAGAAGCCCCCGGTCCTGGTGCTCGACCCCAGCGGATCGGCGATTGTGGCAGCCTCGCCCATCGGCGGCAGCCGGTTGATCCTGGACGGAAAGGGTGGCCTTTATACCGCTGGCGCCACGTCCATTCAGGTTTTCTTCTCGACTCTGCACGCTTTGCAACCCGAGTACGGAGGCGGCGATTCCGATGCGTTCGTCGCCAAGGTCGATTTCACACGACCACCGCTACCCGCGGTGAACAGCCTGGTCAACGCCGCCAGCCTGCTCGAAGGCAACCCTTCTTTCGGAGTACAGACCGTTGCAATTGCGCCGGGAGAGGTGGTCACTCTCTTCGGCTCGGGCTTCGGCACGCAGCCGGAGGTCAGCTTCGACACGGTTCCCGCGCCGATCCTGTATGCGAGCGACACCCAAATCAACGCGGTGGTGCCGTTCGAAGTGTTCGATCCCGCGGTCCTCGCCGTCATGTCCGGAGGCCAAACCATCGCGATCGCGAAGTTGCCGCTGGTCGCTGCCGTCCCCGCCGTGTTCACGATCAATCAGAGCGGAACCGGACAGGGAGCGATTCTGAACCAGGATGGCAGCGTGAATTCGCCGTCCAATCCGGCGGCGCGCGGGAGCGTGGTCTCGCTCTGGATGACTGGCGCGGGGAGCATGAACGCAATCGTTCTCGATGGGTCCATCGGTCCGCTGAACCCGCCCTTTCCCGCGCCCGCGCTTGGGGTAAGCGCATGGATCAACCAGAGCCAGGCGTCTGTGCTGTTCGCCGGTCAGGCCCCCGCGCTGGTCGCCGGCATCATCCAGGTGAATCTGCAGATTCCGCTCGCCGCAACCACCGGCAGCGCCGTGCCGATCGCGGTCAAAGTCGGAGGCATTGTCAGTCCGCCGGTGACGATGGCGATCGATTAGAGCCCCGTATTGGCGAGGTGTGCTCTTAGGCCATATGCCTGCGCAGGCATCAGGTACCCGGGCAAGCGGGTCAAGAGAGAACTAACGTATCTCGAAGGAGCCAAAGGTCAGCCCTAAGTCACGCAGGTCCCCCGGAGCCCGGAAAGTCCGCGCCAATTCAAGCGTAACTTCGATCGATGGCTTACCCACGAGTTTCGACGGCAACGGAAACGCAGCATCAAAGCCGGCATTGCCTTGCGTGAGACGCAGTTGTCCAACCTCTTCACCCTCGACCAGGACCTTGCCCAACAGCGGCCCTGCCGCGACTTGCGCGCCGGGGCAGTAACCGGCAAGATGTAACTGTTCAGCTTGCGATACGGGACCAGCCAAGACCGCTCCTGCCTTCTTCCCCATCCAACGATGGTTACCCTCAGGACCGTACCATTCTCCGCGCAAGTAATCCGCGGCGAGGGCGTTAGCCACATCCACGCGGCGTGGCGACAGCGGAGGTGAGGATTGCGCCTGCGCCTCAAAACGCGAAGTGACATCCATGAGAACCGGGCCGGTGACAGAGAGCACTACGACACGGTGCTGCAGCAAGCCGCGCTGAAAATCCGCCGGATCGGGGAAGAGGTTTGAGAGATCCTGATTCTCCATGACGTTATTTGCCATCAGCGTCTCACGTTGGCCCGGATCCGCGTATACACCCGACACGCCGAAGGCTCGAAAAGCACCGTCCCAGAAGGCGCCGTCGAAGATGACTTCATCGACGCCAGTGATGACAAGAGTCTTTTCCGGCATTGCCTGCCGCACGGCCAGCGCGCCCAAAACCACGCCTTCCACTCTTTGGCTGCGCAGGTACCACCAGTTGCACGCCCAGGCCGCATAGGGCGCTTGCACGAAAAGGTATAGAGCCAGCAGCAATCCGGCAATCAGCCTGGCCCACCAGCCGGTGCGGACCGCCGAAGCGGCCGCGAATGCTCCTACTAACGCTAGTCCCATCGACGGCAGAGTCAGGTAGTAATACGACACATGCTCCGTGAGCGGCAGCACAGGGAGAAGCAACAGTAGGAAGCAGGCCAATCCAAACGCCGGCGCGAAATTCCTGCGCAAGGCGGCATACGCCACGTAAACCAAAATAGCCGCCGTAAGAGCGACTACCGTGATAGTTGCCAATAGTGCAAAACGGTGCTGCCCGCCGTGCCAGTCGAGCCAATCCCGGGGCACCAGCGCCCACTTCCAGTAAGTGATCAGGGTGCCCGGGAGAGAGGAATCGAAATGTACGGAGTAGATCCCCTCGTGCTGTTTCGGCACAAACGCGGAATGCAGGATCCAGAAGAGGATCGAAGCGCCGAACAACGGAAGGGTGCTGAAGAAACGCTTTCGCGCGCACAGCAGCGTGTAAGCCGCCGCCATCGCCGGATACACGATCATACTCTCCATCACGCCGAAGCCGACCAAAAACACGATCCACTGCAAGCAGTAATCGGAGCGTTTGCCGGTATCTACGTACCGCTGGAGAAAGTGGAGCGCGAGCAGCATGCAGAAACCGCACAGGATGTGCATGTAAGCCGAACTCCAGGCCATTGGGAACGCCAGCGCGCCGTTTGCCGTCCAGAGAATGGGGGCCAGCAACCCGGCGACGCGGGAATTCGATATCCGCCGGGCCAACGACGAAATCAGGGCGAGATTGGCGACTTGCGTCAGGAAGACCCAGAGGCGGGCGGGAAAGGCATCCGTGCCGAAGGCGCTGCCTGCAATCAGCAGGAACAGGCGCTCGCTCAGAGGCCGGAAGGTGCCATGAACCGATGGCCCGAAGACCGCGCGCAGGAAATCGTGCCAGTTCTCGATTCGGAATCGCTGACCGAGCCAGACGAAGTCGTCCTGTTGATACCAGGCTCGCAGTCCCCAGAAATAGATGACCAGACAGAAAACCGGCGGAATCAGCCAGTATGCGAGGCTCAACAATCTTTCGCGGCGGTCATCAAGAAGCGTGGGAGAACTCATGGGAATTGGCTGGTTTGAGCGCTCCGCCAGCGCCGACATCATAGCATGATTAGGCCGTGTTACACCCCTCTCGGGCCCCAATTAGCGAGTGAAGCGGGCGAACCGCCGCCACGGCCGATTCCTCGACTTTCGGCAATCGTGGAACTTTAGTGCCGTAATATGAAAGAATTAAGTGAGGGCAGATGAAGGCGCCGGAATCGGACCACCAGTTATTCGAGCGACTCCGCGCCGGCCAGGAGCAGGCATTCGTGGCTCTCTACCATCGGCGGCAGCCGGCCCTCTACAGGTTCGCCCTCCAGATGAGCGGGTCGGCGCCCGTCGCCGAGGATATCACGCAGGAGGTGTTCCTGGCCTTGCTGCGGGAGGAGTGCGGCTACGATCCGGGCCGCGGAAGCTTGGTCGCCTACCTGTTCGGCATCGCGCGCAAACTGTTACTGCGGCAATTCGAGCGGCGGCGTTCCGACGTCCCCGTGGACGCAGGCGCCGAAGAGGGGCGGTTTGCGGAACCGGTGGATGCTTCCGATCCGCTGGCGGACCTTGCCTGCCGCGAGCGCGTCGAAGCGCTGCGCCGGGCGGTAATCAGCTTGCCGCGCCGTTACCGCGAGGTGGTGGTGCTGTGCGATCTGGAGGAAGTGGATTACGCCGAGGCAGCGGCGGCGTTGGGCTGCCCTATCGGCACGGTGCGTTCGCGCCTGCACCGCGCGCGGCTGCTGCTGGCTGAGAAACTGCGCGAGGAACGGCATGGGAGCGCTTCGGTTCCCGCGTGGAAGGCGGCGAGGTGTGCGATATGAACTGCGAAGAATATTGGAATGAGATTGCCGGGCCGGAGCCCGCAGAGGATTTCGACGCTCACCTGGCCGCGTGCCCAGCTTGCGCCGCGCGCTGGGCGGCCGGGCGCCCGGTGGCAGCAAGCCTCCGCCTGCTGGCCGCGGAGATGAAGCATGTATCGGCGCCGCCGCGCGTGGAAGCGCATCTGGTGCGCGCGTATCGGGAACGCTTCCGCCGGCATGTGCCGCCCGCTCGAGAATTTCGCCGCTGGTGGGCCGTCGCGGCGGCGGTGTTGTTGGTTGCCGGTGCGCTTTGGATCGGCATGCGACAGCCGGCTCCGCCGCTGGTAGCCGCCAATTCCGGCTTCGCGGCAGCCGCCGGCAGCGAGGAAGAAGATACCGCCTTCGTTCCGCTGCCCAATGCCGCCGGCTCGCCGCAAGATGACGATGTCGACCTGGTGCGGGTGGAGTTGCCGCGCTCCGCGATCACCGCATTGGGCGTCGCCGGCGAGCGACGATGGCGACGCGGAGAGCGTGGAAGCCGAAGTCCTGGTGGGCCCGGATGGCATGGCGCGCGCCGTCCGGTTCCTGAATTGACGCGAGCCCTGTCGCGGGAGCAGACGATGAAGATGTGCAGCAGTTTCGCTTTCCTCTTGGCGGCCGCGGCCCTCGCCTGGGCGCAGAATCCGCCGCCCGGAGGGCATGGCCGCTTCGGGGCCGCCGGACCGCGCTTTCTGGGCGCCGAGGCTGGTGTGCCGCGCCGCGTGGTCAAGGGCGCTCCATTTTCGGGAGACCTGGTTACCGAGAGCACCGAGACCCTGGCCGATGGCAACCGCATCCGCCAGACCAGCACCGCGCACCTGGTTCGCGACAGCGAAGGACGCACCCGCCGCGAGGAATCGCTGGCCGGCTTGGGCGCGCTGGCCGCCGGCGGAAGTGCGCAGCAGGTAGTCTTCATCCATGACCCCGTGGCCGGCGCAAGCTACGCCCTGGATCCCGCGCTCAAGACCGCCAGTAAGTCGGCGTGGGCCAGACCGGCGTCCGGCGCGCGTTCCTCCGATGCCGCAGTCGAAGAGCGGCGTGAAAGGCGTGTGGGCATCGCCAATCAGTCCATGAGGACCGAGGCGCTCGGCGCCTCGACCATAGAGGGTCTTCCGGCACAGGGAACCCGCACCACCGTCATCATTGCGGCCGGCGCCATCGGCAATGAAGCGCCGATTCAAGTGGTGACCGAACGATGGTATTCCGCCGACCTGCAAATGGCGGTCCTGACCAAACGCAGCGATCCGCGCAGCGGTGAAACCGTCACCCGGCTGAGCAATGTCAGCCGCTCCGAGCCTTCGCCCGCCCTGTTCCAGGTTCCGCCCGATTTCAAGGTGACCGAACACGCCGCGCCGCATTTTCACTCTCCGGCCGGCACCGCCAGGCAGTAGCCCGCGGCGCGGCCCGCACGCAGGGCCAAAGTCAGTCTCCACCCCGGACCGATTGTCAGCTAGAATCTCTGTTGGGATCGAGGAGATTGCCCCGTTGGTATGACGACTTCGGTCAAGGCTGACTATGCGCTACGAGCAATTCTGGACCTTGCCGCGCAGAAACCCGGCGAACCGGTCAAGATCGCGGACATTGCGCGGCGGCGGAAGATTCCGCAGAAGTTTCTGGAACTGATCCTGGTGGGTCTGAAGCAGGCCGGGTTCGTGGAGTCGCGGCGCGGGGCGGAGGGCGGCTACTTGCTGGCGCGGGCGGCGGATTCGATCACGGTGGGCGAGGTAATACGATCGGTGGATGGTCCGCCTGAGGGCAAGGGGCGAGGCCAGACCAAACCAGAGACGCCGTTCACGGACTTGTGGGAGAGGGTGGATTCGGCGGTGGCGGCCATCGTCGACCACACCAGTATCGGGGAAGTGCTGCGCGACTGGGCGGAGCGTCAAAGCAAGGGCGTATTGAACTGGGAGATCTGAGTGCGGATCTACGACGACAATTCGTTGAGCATCGGGCACACACCGTTGGTGCGGCTTCACCGCGTGACGGATGGCGCGCGGGCGACGGTGCTGGCCAAGATCGAAGGGCGCAATCCGGCCTACTCCGTGAAGTGCCGCATCGGCGCGGCCATGGTTTGGGACGCGGAGCAGCGGGGCATGCTGAAGCCGGGCAAGGCAATTGATCGAGCCGACCAGCGGCAACACCGGCATCGCGCTGGCGTACGTGGGCGCGGCGCGCGGCTATCCGGTCACGCTGACCATGCCATCCACCATGTCGCGCCGAGCGGCGTAAGGTGCTGCGGGTGCTGGGCGCGAAGCTGGTACTGACGGACGGCGCGGGGGGCATGGCGGGCGCGATTGCCAAGGCCAAGGAGATCCGCGCTTCCGATCCCGAGCGCTACGTTCTGCTGCAGCAGTTCTCGAACCCGGCCAATCCGGCGATCCATTTTGAGACCACCGGCCCGGAGATCTGGGACGACACCGACGGCACCATCGACGTGCTGGTCGCCGGCATCGGCACCGGAGGCACCATCACCGGCGTGGCGCGCTACATCAAACTGGCAAAAGGCAAGCAGATTGTCGCGGTGGGCGATCGAACCGGCGACCAGCCCGGTGATTACGCAGAAGCTGGCGGGACAGCCGCTGAAACCCGGGCCGCACAAGATCCAGGGCCTCGGCGCGGGATTCATCCCGGACACGCTCGATCTGAGCGTGGTGGACCGGGTGGAGACGATCGGCAACGAAGAGTCGATTGAGATGGCGCGGCGGCTGGCGAAGGAAGAAGGCATTCTGGCCGGCATTTCGTGCGGCGCCGCGGCGGCCGTGGCGGTGCGCCTGGCGAAGCTGCCGGAGTTCAAGGGCAAGACGATTGTCACCATCCTGCCGGACGCCGCCGAGCGCTATTTGACCTCGGTGCTGTTCGAAGGGATGTTCGAGGATTAGACCGGCTGCGGGCATCGAAATTCCGCGCCGGAGGTTCGCGCGAACGACCTAGTCGCACACCGCCGGCGTGAGCATCCACTTCAGCACGCCTTTGGGCTCGCGCGCCGGGCGGTCGCAATCGATGCGCACCAGCGCGGCTTTTTTCATATCCACCTGGAGCGCCGGGCTGCCCAGCAGAAACGCGGCCATCGCGCTCATCAGCGGCTCGTGGCTGGCCAGCAGAATCGCCGGTTCCTGCTGCGCCGCCGGATGTCTTCCCACAGATCGTAAGGCGAGGCCTCCGGCAGCAAGCGCGCGCGACTCCACCACCTTGCCTGTATATCCGAGCACCTCCGCCGCCACCGCCGCGGTTTCCAGCGCGCGCCGCAACGGGCTGGAAACGATCGACGCCGGCCGCACTCCCGCCGCGCCGGCCCGCCTCAGCACGCGGCGCAGTTTCTCCTTGCCTTCCGCCGTCAACGCGCGCCCCGCATCGGGTTGCCCGGAACGGGCGTCCTCGGCGATACCGTGCCGCAACAAATAGATCTGCATTCGATTCAGCCGCCTATTGTACAACCTGCCGCGTCGCCAGGCCCCGCACCAGCATTCTGGCCAGGTCCGCGATCAGCAGCGAGCCGGGATTGTCCGGCCCCCAATCGGGTTGCGGCATGCCATCCACGGTGATCGCCATCGCGATCCGCCCCGACTTCGAGTAAACGATCCCGACATCGGATCGCAACGCATCGAGCGCTCCGGTCTTGTTGGCGACTTCCAGATCGCCGAACGGGCGGCGGATACCGGTCGTATCCTGGCAGCGCTTCATCACCGCGATCATTTCGCGCGACGCTTCCGGGCTCACCAGTTCCGCGCGCTCCAGTCGCTCCACCAGCGCAACCATGTCGCGCGCCGTGGAAACACCCAGGCCGTATTTCAGATTCTTTTCCAGCTTGCCCGCCGCCGAGACGCCGGCCGGCCCGTTCTTGCCCAGAATCTTGCGCAGCGAGCGCGTGGAGCCCAGGCCGATGCGGTCCAGATAGGCGTTGACGCGGTCGGCGGGAAAGCGCTCCAGGATCATGTTGGTGGCGGTGTTGTCGCTCAGCGTCATCATCAGGTGCATCACGTCCCCGAGGGGCAGTTGAACGCCGACCGAAAGCTCGCTCTCGATCACGCCGGCCCCGGCCACTTTCTCGGCCTCGGTGACGGTCAGCCGCTCGCTCCATTGCAATTCCCCGCGCGCCACCGCGTCGAACAGCGCGGCCATCACGGCCAGCTTGATGGTGCTGGCCGTGCGCACTGGCTCGGTCTCGCGGATGCCGATCGTCTCCCCGCTGTCCAGGTTCTTGGCGTAGAGCGAAACTTCGCCGGGAAACTCGGCGATGCGCTTGCGCAGTTGGTCGCCAAGCGGCTGCGCCCCAGCCGCGCCGGCCAGCATCAGGAAAGCCGCCATCGCGGCCGCCGCGCCGCGCGCCCGGCCAGTCTCGATCATGGGTTCGATCATAACGCAGGCCGGCGGCGAGAAGTGCGCCTGAAAGGGGATTACAATTGCGTGGGGACGCCTGCATGGAAAAACTCGCCTTGAGCGACATTCGTAACAAAAGCATCCTGGTCACCGGAGCCGGGCGGGGTATCGGCAAACGCCTCGCGCTGGGGTTGGCGCAGGCGGGAGCCCGCGTGGGGCTCCTGGCGCGGAGCCAGGCGGAGCTCGACCTGGCCAAGCTCGAAATCGAGCAGGCAGGCGGCAACGCCTTGCGGCTGCGCGCCGACGTGCGCGATCTGGAACAACTAATGTCTGCCGTGGACCGTATGAAGGTGGTCCTCGGCGGCCTGGACGGCCTGGTGGCCGCGGCCGGCGTCCTCGGGCCCATCGGCCCGCTGCTCACCAACCGGCCCAAGGCGTGGGCTGAAACCCTGGACATCAACCTTCTCGGCGTGGTGAACTCCGTGCGCGCCGTGCTGCCTGCCATGGTGGAGAAGCGCTCCGGTAAGATCGTCGTCATCGTCTGCGGCGGCGCCGGCCATCCCCGGCCCAATTTCGCGGTCTATGCCGCCACCAAGGCAGCCGTCGCCCGCTTCGTCGAGTGCGTGGCCGAGGAAGTGAGCGGCGACAACGTGCAGATCAACTGCGTCGCGCCCGGCCGGTCCTACACCCACATGACGGACGAGATCCTGCGGGCCGGCGAGGAGAAAGCCGGGGCCAGTGAAATCGCCGAGGCGCACCAGGTGCGCATCGATGGCGGCACACCAGCGGAAAAACAAATTGCCCTGGTCGCGTTCCTGGCCTCCCAGCGGTCCAATCACATCAGCGGCAAGCTGGTCGAGTCCACCGACGATTGGAAGCGCTTCGAGAAGGAAAACATGCGCCCCGAGCTGTTTACCCTAAGGCGCGTGCAGCGCCTGTAGAATCGGCCGTGTGCCGGAACATACGATGAACCTCCGTATCGTGCACCCACGCCAGAACAAGCGCGCCCCTCGCGCGTTGTATCCTGAAACCTGAGGAGCGGCGATCACGAACATGGGAAGTGGAGGAGCAAGCGGGGCGAACCAGAGTCCGGACACCAATCCGGCGGGCAAGCGCATGGTCTTCTGCGTGAAGTTCCAGCGCGAAATGGAGGGTTTGGACGAAGTGCCGTTCGACGGCCATCCGTTGGGCCGGAAGATTTACGACAACGTGTCCAAGCAGGCCTGGAAAATGTGGGTCGAGCACATGAAGATGCTCATGAACGAGTACCGGCTCAACCTGGGCACGCAGCAGGCGCAGGAGTTTCTGATCCAACAAATGGACAACTACTTTTTTGGCGAAGGCGCCGCGCTGCCCGCCGATTTCGTGCCGCCCGGGTCCGGGCACTGAGGGCGGGTTCCGTAGCGGCAATAGTAGCCGACAGCAATTGAATCTGCGGCGCCTGCGAGCGAGGTGCGGGCGCACCGCGCGTGACCGTGCTCGCGCCCGGTTGCGCCGATTGACCGGGGGACCCTCTGGGTCGCGCGCAGGGTGTCAACCTGCCCCACAGAGCACATTCGGATGGAAGGCCTCACGCACACGGTGGTTACGGGGGGAGATCTCGCCAGCTGG
>CAWJLI010000183.1:0-31528 GCA_963843095.1 Bryobacterales bacterium | reverse complement strand
TCCCGGGAGCGCGGCGGATAGAGGTTCTGCAACGGCGGCGGCCGGAGAGGAAACCGAATCGCCGTGAATGGCGACTACCGGACATCTGACCATCCGCGCTCGCCGCAACAGCTCGCCGGATCGGCGCATCGCGGAGGCTTCGTTCCACACCGCACGGTAGATTTCGCCGCTGACGCGAATGCCTGGTTCCTCCGCTTCACGGATTGGCGCATAGGCGTCCGCCTTGGCAGCGAGGCGCCCGAGTTTTTCCAGGTCGGCATCGCTGTCTGGCCCGGCGGAATCGCCGAGAGCCGCGACGGCCGCTTCGTATTCGGCCTTCTCCGCATCGTTCAGACGATCGAGCCTGCGAGTCCGAAGCCGCGCGGCAGAGGACTCGGCGAAGGGCGCGCAGCTCACCAGAATCAGCTTGGCGGCCAACTCCGGATAGCGCGCGGCGGCCAGCAGGCTGAGCCACGCACCCCACGAGTAGCCGATCAGAACCGCCGGAGTTTGAGAATGCTTGGACAGAAGATCGCGCAGCTCTTCGATCTGTCCTTCGATGGAATCGAGCGGTTTGCAGCGGTTCCAGCACGCCGCGATTCTGCGACAACCGGCGGGCGACGGGCGCCATTTCTCCGGCCGCTCCGGGCCCGCCGTGAATCACGGCCACGCGGAACGGCGCGGCTCCGTGAAATCTGAGGTTGGTGTCCGTCACCGGGCGCGCCCGCTTGAGCCGCTGGAGCTACATCGCCAGCCCGGTCAGCGCGATTGCAATCCCCGCCACGCCTGCGATCACACCGATCACGGGGAACATCATCTTGCGCGCGATGAAGTAAATCGAACTCATCACCAGCGCGATCTCGAGCAGCCCCTCGCCCAGGTCGTAGCGCAATCCACGGCGTTCGGCCGCCTCCGAAGCCGCCTCATGGCCCTTGGCGTCTTTCTGGATATCTTCGGCCTTGCTGTCGTACTTTTTCTTCTGCGCCTCGTTGTCGGCCTTCATTTTTTCCGCGGCTTCGCCCTTGGCGCCGAGCACCACGAGCAGGTTCAGGCCCAGCTCGGCATTGTGACCTTTGATGCGGGTTGCCTGGTAGTACGACCAGTCGTCATTGGCCTCAGACCTGGTAATGATGGCCTCCGTGTGCGTGCGGTGGGACATGATGGAGACGATTGCCAGCGCAACCGCCAGCACGGCCGCCAGGATGCCAACCATCTGGCCCTTGCCATCGGACTCATGTCCTTCGTGGTGAATCTCGAGTTCTGCCATATTGGTCTTCGTATTATATGTGATTTCCGCCACCCTGGCGGGAGCGGAGGGCCAGCGATGCTACGTCATCGATGAAGAGGCACACCAGTCCTGGTGGACGCGCTCTCCCGAGCCGTTGCCGTTCGCCCAAGCCAGCGGTCTGGATCGCGCCCTAAGTCCTCGCCGTCTTCAATAGCCCGATCGTATTCCCGTCCGGATCCGCGAACCAGGCAAACGTGCCGGCCGGAATCGTGATCGGCCCGACCAGCGTCTTGCCGCCCAATTCGGCGGCCTTGTCGAGCGCAGCCTGCACGTCCTCGACGTCCACGTAGAACATTGTGTAATGCTCCGGCTCGTGGCCGAGCGAGGTGATGTGACCCGGGATGCCCTGCGGACTCCCGGTTTGAATATTCGACGCGGGGCCGGCGGCCGTGATCTGCCAGCCGAACAGCTTCGAATAGAAATCGCCGGTCCTGGCGCGGTCGCGGCATCCGATCTCAAAATGAACAACTGGCCGTCCCATGGACTTCTCCCCCCTTTGACCGAGTAACTGTGGCGCCGCTGCCGCCAACAAGAGCGCCGAGCGGCGTGTAAGCATGTCTTTTGATTGAACGTGGTGCATCCTGATTCGCTCCGGTCTCGCATCGTAAGATTATATGCCAGAACGAGAGTTTTTGGGCACACTACGGCTGGAAGGAATTGGTAGGAAAAGAAGAGTACGTTGCGGGTGGCCGGGCTGTCGGACTTATCGCCGTGCGTATCGGCCACCCGATGATTTGAGGAGTAACTTCGTTGACGTGAGCCCGCTGGATGGCGGACAATATCAGGTCGATTCGTTCCTTACTCTCAGTTATCCGAGCGGGTGGCAATGATAGCTATCCGTTTTCCGCCGGCGGTCATGAATTCCAGAATCCAAAGTCTTCCGTCGAGAGTCCAGCCCAAGGGGGACCCCGCATGCCTTTAAGGGGCGCCGGAAGTTCAGTACCACTTGAGTGCAACGCTTGCTGGCCAGCAAGTAAGGACTAGCAGCGGAGCCTGGCGCCACAGTCCCAATTCCAGTATGGAGGGTATGTCAAGGGGTTTTGCGGCTAAGTGATTGAGATAATGGCCGAGACAGGTTGTGATTATATGAGAGCGCTGCAGCGCCTCGCGGCTACAATAAACCGCAAGTGCGACCTGAAAAGCACTTGGAGAGGAGCTGCAGCATGGAACATTATATCGGGTGTGACTCACACCGCCGGTATTCGGTGTTTGTGAGCATGGACGAAAAGGGGCAAGCTGGTGCGCCGGTGCGCGTGGAGCATGACCGCGCGGAGTTGCGGGAATTCCTGCGCCGGCTGCCGGCGGGCTCGCAGGTAGCGCTGGAGTCAACCGGTGGCTGGTATTGGTTGGTCGACGAGATCGAGGGAGCGGGGCTGCGTCCGCAACTGGCGCATGCGTTCGAGGCCAAGCGGCGCATGCCGGGGCGCAAGAAGACCGATCCATTCGACGCCCGCGGCCTGGCCATGGAAATGTTGAATGGCACACTGCCGACGGTGTGGATTCCCGGCGCGGAATTGCGCGACTTGCGGGGTTTGCTGCGAACCCGCTTGGCGTTGCGGATACACCGCACGGGGCTGAAGAATCGGGTACACGCCGCTCTGAACCGCTACGGTCTAAAGAAACCGACCGACGATGGTGACTTGTTTGCGGGCCGGGGGAGAGTTCGCCTGTCCGGCTATATCCAATCGTTGCCGGAAGAGACGCGAGAGGCGACCCTGCACGAATGGCTGTTGGTGGATGAGATTCGGGATCATATCACGGCGTTGGAGACACGGATTCAGCAGCGGATCGGCCGGCTGCAAGCGATGAAACTGCTGAAGAGCTTGCCGGGAGTAGGAGAGATCTTAGGGGCGACTCTGTATCTGGAGATCGGGGAGTCGAAGCGTTTTCCGACGGCGGCGCACCTGGCCAGCTATGCCGGTTTGGTGCCGACCGTGCACGCCTCCGGTGGCCGGACCTGGCATGGTCCGGTCCCCAAGAGCGCCAATCTGTTTTTGAAGTGGGCCTTTGTGGAAGCCGCCAACTGTGTGGTCGCCAAGCCGCACTGCTATCGCAACACGCACGTGCTGGGCTTGTATCAACGGTTGAAGGCGGGCAAGGGACACAACAAAGCTGCCGTGGCGGTGGCACGCCACCTGGCTGAATCCAGCTGGTGGGTGCTCACCAAGCAGCAACCGTATCGCGAGCCTCACCGGGCTCCGATATCTTCGTCCACGCACGGGTAAGCGCGACGTGCAGTCTGGCCAAGCGGTAGAGGCCGTCCTTTGTGATTGCGACACCCGGGGCGAAGATGCTCTTGCAGAAGTTGAGGGCGAATAGATGACTCGCTGACGAAGCAGCCAGTAAAGAGCAGATGGGCAATTCCTTGCATAGGAGGTAACTGAATACCGCGCCACACGCCGAGCTACCGACCCTGGGGCTCCGCCCCAGACCCCGGAGTTTAGCGCTTTGGTGCAGAGATGCTGGCGGGATTAGAAAGCAGCGGCAAGCCGGGAAACCTGGCGGCTCCTCGGCCCATCTCCGCCTCCGGTTCGGCGCTCGGGTCGCTCTCCAGCGTGGCCCTATCCTCCGACCGGCTCAGGGGAAGTGTATCAGAAGCCAAGATTACGGCTGCCGAAAATGGGCGAAAATGGGCGGTTCAAACCATTCACGCGGGGCTTGACAAGCAGCGCTCTCATAGATGATTGACTGCGCTCGGTAGCGTCGGCGGTCTTGCCGTCTGTGTTTTGTGACGCTTCGGGAGGCGGCAACAGGAATAGAGACAAAGAAAGAGAACCGGCGGCAAAGGCCGCCGGCGCTACAGAGAGCAGGCCGGGCTTTGCCCGGCTGCGCCGATTGAACGGGGTACCCTCCGGGTCGCGCGCAGGTTACCAACCTGCCCCACAGCCACTACGGCATCTTAAAGGAATCGTCGAACGGCACCGTGATCTCGGCTGTCTTCCCAGGGTCGATCTTTACCGGGTCGGGGGTTCCGGGAGTCTTGGCGTATACGCCCATCGAGGCGCCGGATGGCGGCGGGCCGGATTGTCCGTCATATGCGCCGGTCGGGTCGTAGCAAACGGCAACGTAGACCGGCGAAACGGACAGGTCCGCAACCGTGATGGTTCCATCCTTGGCGGACGCCGAGCCGAAACCAACCGGCATGGATCCGCCTTGCATGAAGTCCGGGCTGTCGAACACGAACAGAAAAATCTTGTGCTTCTCGTCCACCGTGCCGGCCCCGGTGTAGTTCATCTTGGCTTTCAGAGTGCGGCTCGCGGCCGGTTTTTCTTCCGCCTTCGGTTGTTGGGCCGTGGCAACCATCGAGGTCAAGCCGAGCAAGCCGGCGGCGAGCAGTAGACGTTTTCCGATAAGAGTCATGCAGGGGTTCCTTCCGTATGGATACAGTTTAACCGTTCCTGGACCAGATACGCGGGAACTTGCGGCGAAGTTCCCGAAATATCGCCGTTGCCCTATGCCTACCCTATTGCTTCGGCGCGGTAGTGCGCTTCTTGGGCGCGGGGTGCGCGGCTGGCGGAGGAGGGCAACGATAGCCCAAGTCGGTCAGCCTGGAACACGCCCGTGCCGCCATGTTGTCCTTGGGAAATCGCAGGATAAGATCGCGGTATTCCTTCTGCGCGTCGGTCCGGCGGTCCATCTTCACCAGGGTTTCACCCTTGTAGAACAGCGCGTCCGGGGTCTTGTTGTTATCCGAGTATTTCTCCAGCACCGTGTCGAAATCCGTGAGCGCGGTGGGATAGTCGGCTTGCGCAAGGTGAATGGTGCCGATGTAATACTGGGCGTTCGGAGCGAGATCGGTCGAGCCGAAACAGCGCAGATAGTCGCCGAATTCCTGCAAAGCGATATCGACCTTGCCACCCTGGAGGTCGCGCCGCGCGTTGGCGTAAAGGTCCGTCGACGAACTGGGGCAGGGGGCTTCGGCGGGAGCGGCGGGCGGCGCGCTGGCAGTGGGCGGCGGAGCGGGCGCCGGCGCCTGCATCACCTTCACCGCGTTGTTCAGATCGGTCATCTGCGATTGCAGTTTCACCACCAGGCTGGTGAGATCGGCGACCGATTGCTGCAGCGTGGTGAAATTGTTCGACAGGCTGTCCATGCGTGTGGAAAGCCCGACCACCGGCGCCACCACTTTGCTTTCCTGTTGGGAAATATTCTGCTGGAAGCTGCTCTGAATGACGGCAACCGCGGTGTTGGCGCGATTGGCGGCATCGACGGCCTGCTGCACCAGCACGGTGAGCGCGGCGAGTTGCTTGTCCTGCGACTGCTGGAGCTGCCGGACCTGGTCCTGCAGGAGCGCCACATCGCGTTGCAGTTCCTGCATCTCCTTGCTGGCGGCGGCAAACGCCACCACGGGCGCGCAGGCCAGAATCAAAACGCACAGACGTCGAAACATAGAACTCCTCTTCGAAAACGGAAGGGGGCGGACGCGCGCCCCCTTCCTGTGTTACCGTGCCCCGGCGGGCGGCTACTGGCCGGCTGAGAAATGGACGCGCCGGTTCTTCTGCCAGCAGGACTCGTTCTGCTCGGTGCACTGCGGCCGCTCCTTGCCGTAGCTGATCGTCTTCAGCTTGTCGGCGGGAACGCCCAGTTGCACCAGGAAGTCCTTAGCGGCGCTGGCGCGCTTGTCGCCCAGCAATTGGTTGTACTCGGCCGAGCCGCGCTCGTCGCAATGCCCTTCGATGGTCAGGACGGCGTCGGGGAAGTCCGCAATGACGGTCTTCAGCGTGGCGGCATCCTGCGTCAGCGCGGCTTGCGCATCGGTGCGGATGTCGCTCTTATCGTAATCGAAGTAGCCATCCTGCAGTTCCGCGACCCAATCCGTCAGCGTCTTGGCCGGCGGCGGCGGTGGCGGCGGCGGCGGTGGCGGCGGCGGAGCGGAGACATTCACGGTCGCGCTGGCCGTGCTGGTGCCGCCCGGTCCGGTTGCGGTCAAAGTGTAAGTGGTGGAATCATTCGGCGACACGCGGCGGCTGCCGGTGTTCTGCACGGCGCCGATGGCCTGATCGATTGAGACGCTGGTCACGTTGCCGGACACGTTCCAACTGAGCAGCGACGACTGGCCGCGCACGATAGAACTCGGGTCCGCGCCAAACTGGGTCACCGACGGCGCGGGAGGTGGTGGCGGTGGTGGTGGCACCTCGACCTTGGGCGGTGGCGGTGGCGGTGGCGCCGGGGCCTTCTTCTTGCACCCGCCGGCGAAGATCGCCAGGGAAAGTGCCAGAGTGATGAGAGTGATCTGTCGTTTGCTGAACATGAACTTCCCTCCTGATTTCATTTCATCTACATTCCCCACGCGGGGCTGTAATTGAGCCCATCGCGGGTGAGTTGCTGCTGCGCGGTACCATCCGCCAGCATGCTCCAAATCTGCGATCCGCCCGGTGCGGTTCGACATGAATGCCAGGTGCGCGCCATCCGGCGCCCAACTGGGATTTTCGTTGCGGCCCTGGTCGTGCGTCAACTGCAGGTACTGGCGCGAAGCCACGTCCATGGTAAAGATGTTGAAATTGCCCTGGGCGTAGCCGCGGGTCCAGGCGTAGGCGATCGATTGCCCGTTCGGATGCCAGGAGGGGTTCGACGCCTCGCCGGTGCCGTCGGTCAGCCGCTCGATGTCCGCGCCATCCATATTCATCATGTAGATCTGCTCCGGACCCGAGCGGCCGGAGGAAAACACGATCGTGCCGCCCGTCTTTGGATTCACCTTGGGCTCGGCATCGAGAGAGCCGCTCGAGGTGATGGGCCGAAAGCCTCTGCCATCCACACCGGCGATGAAGATACGGCAGCAGCGCCCCGCCGAGGAAGAGTACACAATCTGCTTACCATCGGGAGTGAACGATGGCTGCCCGTTCATCGAAGCGACCTGGTTGTAAAATCGCAAATCCCGAACCGGATCCACTGAAAACACAAATATAGCAGGTGAACCCTTGGCGTAGCTAGTGAATGCGATCCTGCGTGCCGTCCGGCGCAACCGAAGGCTCGATGGAAAGCGAGTTGAAGCGGGTGACGGAATGCTGGTTCTGGCCGTCCGGATCCATCACCCAGATTTCCTTGGGAGCCCTGAAGCCGGCCTGATGGACGTAATAGATGTGGGTGCCGATGAGGCTTTTTCCGCCGAACATGGCGAGGATGTCGGCGGCGAACAGGTGCGCCAACTGCCGCGCGCCCTTCTCGTCGTCGGTCGAGGCCAGGTACCGTTTGCCGATCATCTGCGCGTTGGCCGGCGTATCGCGGCTCAAATCGAACAGATTGCCGAACAGCATCAGCACGCCGTTCTGCTCGGCGGCATAACCGAAGGCCAGGTAATTGGCGGCTGCCGGCGGATTGGACCAATCGCTCATCCAGTACCC
The DNA here is from genome assembly GCA_963843095.1 of Bryobacterales bacterium. GTDB lineage: Bacteria > Acidobacteriota > Terriglobia > Bryobacterales > Bryobacteraceae > Bog-375. Next base: position 23,920 of record CAWJLI010000183.1, on the reverse strand, counting down.
GCCGCCATTGGGCGCCGCCACCAGTTCGCCCTGCCGGGAGCGGGGCGCCTGGTTGGCTGGCGGGGGCTGGCGAAAATCCGCCGGCTGCTGCGGGATGCCCTTGGGGTACAGGGTCTTGGGCGCCATCTTGAGCACGCCGGAACCCGCCAAGTCGTCCCACAAGGTCTGGTTGAAAGTCGCCATGAAACTCTGCGCCGAACCCGCGCCGAGCAGATCCGGAACCGCAATCACCGGAAGCTGGCCGGCATTAACGACGTGCCCGGTGAGGTCCGGCGGCTGCTGGGCGTACCCCATCATCAGCGCCGCGGCCGAGGCCGCCGCGATCCATACGAGCCTGTTCATGGTTTTCCTCACTTTAAGCTGAACAGCAATTCGACTTCCGCATCGCTTCGCGGGAATTGGGGCGGCAGCGCGGGGAAAGGCGAGGCGTCGAAAATGGCGCGCTGCGCCGAAAAATCGAGCGTCCCGTTGCCGCTGGGCTGAGTGATGTGGACGTGGCTCACCGAACCGTCCCGCTTCACGGTGAACGTCACCGCCGCGGTTTGCGTGACATTCCGCAAGTCGCTGGTGCGCCAGGCGCGGCCCACCTTGTCCACGATCAACTTGGCATACCAGCCGAACTGGGTGCCAAACGGCGACGAGTCTCCCACCCCGACGCCGCCTCCGCCGGGAAGGCCGTACATCGCCGAGCTCACGCGCTGGCCGGCTTCGCTATAGAGCTGGTTGGGCTGGTCCTGCTGCTGCTCGCGAAACTTATTGGGCGTGGATTCGCCGGTGCGCTTCTGCGCGTTGCGCCCCTGGATCGGGATGGCGTCGGGCTCCTCTTCGATGACACGCGCTTTGGACTTCAGCTTGGGCGGCGGCGTGGGCACCTGCGATTCGGTCTGGTTGGCCACCGGGTTTTCGGGAGACTGGCGCGCGGGCAGAGGAATGCGCGCCACCGGGTTCACCACCACGGAGCCCATGCCGCCGCCGCCGGTGGGGCTGCCCCACGGCTCAACCTTGTGACGGAAGAGAACGCCATAAAACAGCAGCACCAGGACCAGCCCGACGTGACATCCGAGCGAGCCGGCGAACCAGCGGGCCAGGCGATCCTGTTGATCGAGGATGTCGACGTGCTGGGTCATCACCTTCTGCCCGCGGCGGAGCTGTCCACCGGTTGCGTCACCATGTTGACCTGGAAGCCGCCCGGCGCCGAGCTCCGCGGTTACCTGGGCGATCACGTCCCAGATGGCTTCCTTGTCGGCGCTCACGTACACACCCTTGACTTTGCCGAAGCGCTGGTGAATGGCCTTGCCCAGGTCGTTGATGTTGATCGGCTTGCCGTTCAGATACGAGCTCCCGTCCTTGGTGATGCTCACCACGGGCATTTCCTTCGCGGTGTCCTTCACGTACTTGGTGTGCGGCACGTCCACTTCCAGGCCGAACTGCATGACGTGAGCGGTGAGCATGAAGATGATCAGCAGCACCAGCAGGATGTCGACAAACGGCGTGATGTTGATCTCCGCCAGGCCGGCGCCCCCACGCCGCCGCGTAGCGTGACCGTTGCCGCCGTATCGAGGAGAATGCCATGGCTACTCGCTGAAGCTGCGCTCGGCGAGGTTGAGAAACTCAAGCGCGAAATCGTCCAGGCGCGCGCCCATCTCGCGGATGCGGTTGCCGAACAGGTTATAGAACAGGGCCGCGGGGATGGCGGCAAACAGGCCCAGCGCGGTGGCGATCAAGGCCTCGGAAATGCCGGGACCGACCGCCGCCAGGCTGGTGGCGCCCTGTTGGCCGAGCGCGTTGAAGGTGCGAATGATGCCGAGCACGGTGCCGAGCAGGCCGATGAACGGCGAAACCGAAGCCGTGATTGCCAGCCAGTGCATGTTGCGCTCCAGCTTGGCGACTTCCTCGCTCACGCCCAACTGGAGCGCGCGTTCGAGCGCGGTGCGATTGGTGATCCGGCCGTGCGCCTTGACCTGCCGCTCGACTTCTTCGTAGCCGAAATCGAACACGGAAACCAGCGGGGAGGGCCGGTACTGTTCGCTGGCCACCATCACGGCTTCCAGCGCCGCGGCCTTGCGGAACGCCCGCAAAAAGCGCCAGTTGGTTTTACGAGCGCCCCCGAGCGAACTCAGTTTGGAGAAAATCACGGTCCAGGAGAAGATGGAAAAAACGATCAGGATGCCCAGGACCACCCAACCGGCGGGGCCGGTTTCCTGAACCATCTGGACAAGATCAGTCTGAAGAAGGAAGGCAGCGGGAGCTTCGAAGATCAATGCGTCTCCTCTCTAAAAGCTATCACATAGACGCTCGGCGCCGCAGAAAAAGCCGACTTTTGCGGTAACGGAATGTACATGCGGCGCGGCGAGCGGACCGCCGGCTGGCGAAACTGCGCGATTGCCCAGCCCAAAACAAGAAAACGGACCGCTGTTTTGGGCCGAACCCCGGTTACGCCGGAGCGCCCGGCGGCGCGTGGTAACGTGGTTGGGACCGGGAGGGCTTATGCGAAGGCAATGGGCATTGACCTTGTTCGTCGCGGCGACGGCGCTGGCCGCGGAACGGGGAGAGGAGATCCGGCTCTGGCCCAACGGCGCGCCGGGGTCGGAAGGGGAGACGGCGGCGGAAGTCTTCAAGGGCGACGCCAGGCTGCCCGCCAATTTCACGGTAGTCCACTACCCATCGATCTACGTGTTTCTACCGCCCAAGGACAAGGCGAGCGGGATGGCGGTGGTGGTGGCGCCGGGCGGCGGGCATTCGCAACTGGTGATCGACAAGGAAGGCTGGGAAATCGCCGACTTTCTGAACCGGAACGGGATCGCGGCGTTCGTGCTGAAGTACCGGCTGGCGCGCGCGCCGGGCTCGCATTACACGGTGGAAGGCAATGCCCTGGCGGACGCGGCGCGGGCCATGCGGACGGTGCGCAGCCGCGCCGCCGAGTGGGGCGTGGATCCGGCGCGGATCGGGATTATGGGATTCTCGGCGGGCGGCGAAGTAGCGGCGCTGATGGAGACGCGCTTCGACGCGGGCAGCGCGAACGCGGCCGATCCAATCGATCGAGCCGGTTCGCGCCCCGATTTCGCGGTGGTGGTCTATCCCGGCTACCGGCCGGGGACCATCACCGTGCCCAAGGACGCGCCGCCGACTTTTCTGGTTTGCGCCGACGACGACCGCTCGCACGTGGTGACGACGGTCAACCTCTACCTGGATATCGAGAAGCAGCAAGTGCCGGCGGAAATGCACATCTATGGGAGCGGCGGCCACGGCTTCGGCCTGCGGTCGAAGCTGCCGGTGGGCAACTGGCCGGACCGATTGCTGGATTGGATGCGCGACCGCAAGCTGCTGGGGCCGTAACGCCAGCCAGGAAACAACCAAGCGGATCGGCGGCAACCGCTCCCTTTGGTCGCGGCTCCGTTGCGAGCTCACTCGCCAGCGGCAGGGAGACGGGCCGTCCAGCGCGCCAGGTAGGATTCGCTTGCCAGTTCCTCGAGTTCCTTGTCGCGCGCCAGGCGCCAGGCTTCGAAGCGGTGATCCTTGAGGCGCTCGAGCAGGCGAAAGCGGCGGCGCGCCTCCAGCATGGCGCTGCGGCCGGCGGCCAGGCGCGCGGCACACTCGACGCGCCGCGCGGCCAGTTCCGCGTTCTTCTTCCGCACGTGAAGGCGGAAGCTGCCCAGCGCGGCCAGGTCGCGGCCACACACAGGGCTCCAATCGCGCACCAGGATCTCCGCCCGGATGCCGGCCGTTTCCAGTTCGGCGAGCGCCTGGTCGACCGCCGCCACGGCGGCCGTCAACTGCTGGAACTTGAGCTCCGCCAGATCGAGCTCGTTGCGCCGCCAGTCGAGCGCTTTTTGGAGGGGGAAGCGAAATGCATTCATGACAGAACAAACCAACTGGGCCACGAAGGAACACGGATCAACACAAATAAGTTCTTGGTTTTAGATTTTGGTTTTCCATTCATGTCGATACCTGTTCCTTGATGGCCAACACCTTGCTAGGATTTCGCCGGTTTGGCAACCACCATTCGCTCGCCGGCTTCCAGGCCGCGGGCCAACTCCTCCATGCGCGAGAGGGTCTCTTCGATCGGCGCGCTGACACCGTGTTCCTGCCGCAGAAAGTCGATCAACTCGGGCCGCAGCCGTATGCTGGCGTCGAGCTGGGGATTGGAGCCCGCCACGTAAGCGCCGAGCTGGATCAGATCCTCCGCGTCGCCGTACGCGGCCAGCGCCTGGCGCATCTTCCGCGCCGAGGCCATTTGCGCGGGAGTGGAGAGCGCCGGCGACAGCCGGCTGACCGAGTGCAGGATGTCGATGGCCGGGTAGTGCCCCTGGCCGGCCAGTTGGCGCGACAGAATGAAGTGGCCGTCCAGGATGCCGCGGGCCGCGTCGCAAATCGGCTCGTTGAAATCGTCGCCTTCCACCAGCACGGTGAAGAAGCCGGTGATGGAGCCGCGGCGGAAATTTCCCGCTCTTTCCAGAACCTTGGGCAGCAGGTTGAAAACGGAAGGCGTGTATCCTTTCTGGCTGGGCGGTTCGCCGGCCGCCAGGCCGATTTCCCGTTGCGCCATGGCCAGCCGGGTGAGCGAATCCATTACCAGCAGGACATTGGCCCCCTGGTCGCGAAAATACTCGGCCACCGCCAGCGCGACAAAGCAGGCGCGCACGCGCAGCGGCGCCGGCCGTTCCGAGGTGGCGCACACGACGACGGAGCGCTGCGCGGCCCTTTTGGCCCAGCTCGTGTTCGAGGAACGCGCGCACCTCGCGATTGCGCTCGCCGATCATACCGATCACCGTCACGTCGGCCGAATTGTCGCGCGCCATGGCGCCGAGCAGAGTGCTTTTCCCCACGCCGCTGCCGCCGAAGATGCCGATGCGCTGGCCCTTGCCGCATGGCAGAAGCCCGTCGATGGCGCGCACGCCGGTGACCAGCGGCTGGGTGATGTGCTCGCGCTCGAGTGGATTGACGGGCGCGCCGTACAGGCTGTACTGCGCCTGCTCTTCGATGGCGGGGCCGTCGTCCATCGGCAGCCCGAAGCCATCGATGACCCGCCCCAACAGCCCCGGCGATACCGGAACCCGCGCTTCCTGGCTGCGCGCCGCCACCAGATCGCCCAACTGGAGCCCATCGATCTCCTCGAGCGGCATGGAAAGCACGCGCCCGTTGCGGAAGCCGATCACCTGGGCACGAATCCGCCGGCCGGCGGCGGTTTCCAGTTCGCAGAAATCGCCCACCGCCACGTTGGGACCGTGCGATTCGACCAGCAGCCCCACCAGTTGGGTTACGCTTCCCGTCCAGCGCATCGGGGACACGCGATCGAGTTCCGCGAAATACGGCGCCAGCGAGATGGACTCCGTCAAGCGCGCCTCCGCAGGCAATCCGCCAGTCCGCGTTCGATTTCGCGAAGCTGCGCATCCACCGATGCGTCCAGATTGCCGCGCTCGGTTTCGAAGATCACGGCGCCCGGCTCCCGCGAGGCATCGGCGACGACTTCCACCGGCTGGCCCGCCCCGCTCTTGCGGAGCAGTTCGCTCAGCAGAAAGGCGTGCGACGGATGCACCTTGACGCGGGAGATTTCCTGTCCCTGCAGCTTTTCGAGCGCCGCCAGCACCAGCCCGCGAATGGCATCCGGGTCCACCGCCATCTCGCGCCGCAAAACGCGGCGGGCAATTTCGAGAGCCAGCCGCAGCAGGTCGGCTTCGGCCTCGCGGCGCATCTCGCCGCGCAAACCCGCCATCTCCTGCATGGAGCGAGCCAGACGCTCGAGCGCGGGCTCCAGTTCCGCGGCGGCGCGCTTCTTCCCGGCCGCCTCGCCCTCGCGGAACCCGGCCGCGTGCGCCTCCCGCGCGCGCTGCTCGGCCTGGCGCTCGAGGCGCGCGGTTGCCTCGGCCAGATCCGGCCCTCGTCCCGCGGGCGCCCGCCCCGCGTCGGTTTCCGAAAGGGGCACTTCCTTCCAGGCGAAACGAACGGCGCCGGCGGCATCGCCCGGCGGCAACACCTTAGACGACATACTGCTCCCCGATCGTGCCCTTGAGGCTGATCACGCCCTCCGACTTCGAGTTGCCGCACGACGCTGATGATCGACTGCTGGGCCGTCTCCACCTCCTTGATTTTGACCGGGCCCAGCGCTTCCATATCTTCCTTCAGCATCTCGGCGCCGCGTTGCGACATGCATCCCAGGATCTGCGCCCGCAGTTGTTCGCTGGTGCCCTTCAACGCCACCGTCAACAGCTTGCGATCCACCTTGGCGAGCACTTCCTTGAGCCCCATGGGATCGATCAGCAGCAGGTCCTCGAAGACAAACATCAGATGGCGAATGGTCTGCGCCAGGTTGGTGTCCGCCTGTTCGATATGATTGAGGATCTCCCGGCTGGAGGCCGAGTCCAGGCGGTTCAGCACCTCGGCCACGGCGCGCACGCCGCCGTAGGACTCGCGGCTGAATTCCCCGAGGGCCTGCAGCTTCTGGCCGATGACGTTGGCGATTTTGAGGATGATTTCCGGCGAGATCTGGTCCAGGCTGGCCATGCGCTGGGCCACGTCGGAGCGCAGTCCGGCCGGCAGCGAGTTCAACAGAGCGGCGGCCTGGGAAGCGTTGAGGTGCGACAGCACGAGCGCGATGGTCTGCGGGTGTTCGTTGTGGATGAATTTGGCGAGCTGCTGCGGGTCGGCCTTCTGCAGCGCATCGAAGGAAGCGGCATCCGCGCCCAGGGCTTTGGCCAGGCGATCCAGCATCCGCTTGGCGGTTTCCGGACTGAAAGCCCGCATCAGCAGTTTGCGCGCGAAGTCGATGCCGCCGCGCGCCACGTAATCGCCCGCCACCGCCATGTGGTGGAAATCGTTGAGAACGCTTTCGGCCTGTTCGCTGGAGATGGAGGTGACTCGGGCCACCTCGCGGCTGACCTTCTGAACATCTTCCTCCGAGAGCTGTTGCAACAGCTCCGCCGCCGTCTGTTCGCCCAGCACAATCAGCAGCATGGCCGCTCTGCGCAGTGGCGACAGCGTCTCGGTATCCGGTTTGGCGTTAACGATCATCGCCTATCCACACGCCCACGGTGTCACATATCCTCCTCGCGGATCCACGTCCGCAGCACCTGGGCCGGCGTCTCCGGCTCATGCTTGATCTTTTCCCGCAGGTGCTTGGCCAGCACTTCGGCGGTCTTGGTGATGACCGGCGTCAGGTTCAAGGCATTGAGCGCCTGTGCTTCCGCCTTCTGCTGCAAGGCGTCGCGCTCGGCCAGCTTGGATTCGATCTGTTGCTCCACGTTGGATCCGGGGGCTTGCAGGCCTGGCGCCGCCGGCTCCGCGCCCTCCGCCCCGGCGGGCAAGGCCTGCTGCAGGTCCACCTTCCGGCGCGGCGCGCGGCCCTTTCCCCGCAGCAGCCATGCGGCCACGAAGCCGAGGACCAGCAGACCCAGCGCCGCTCCCGCCACCATCGGCAGGCTCTTGCGATCGAGGGGCAGGCCGAGGGGCCCGGCTGGTCTGGCCGGCGGCGCCGGGGCCTGCGGCTGCGGAGGCTCCAGGGTCAGCGTAGTCTCAAACGGCAGCGACTCGATGGTAATCTGATCGCCCCGGTCGGCGTTGAACCCGGTGACCCCGGTCACCAGGTCGCGAACCACCCTCAGTTTGTCCGCGCTGGGGGGCACCAGCACGCGCTGGTAGCCGTTCTTGTCCTTTTGCCAGCTTAAATCGTGGTCCACCAGAACCGCCAGCGACATCTTGCGCACGCTTCCCGCCGGAAGACGGGTCTTTTTCACCGTGCGGCTGGCCTGGTACGTGATGTTTTCCGTCACGCGGGTGTTGCGCCCCGCCCCGTTGGCCGGGCGCGCGGCGGGCCTGGGGAGAGTGGAAGGAGTTCCCGGCACGCCGGCCGCGAATGCGGAGCCGGAGTTGTCTTCGCTGCGTTGCGAAGTCAACATCACCGAGCGCGCCGGGTCGTAAAGTTCCTCGCTCTGCTCGGCGGCGGCGAAATCGCACTCGACGGAAACTCCCGCGCGGTACTTCCCGGCTCCCAGCAGGGGCTCCAGCGTGGAAGCGATCTTGGCCAGCAGGTCCGCCTCCACCTTGTGCCGGTATTCGAGCGCCGCTTCGGAAGAGTCGGGGCCCTCCAAGCCGCCCGCCGCCGCAGGCCGGCCCAGCAGGTTGCCGTTCATGTCCAGAACCGATACCGCGTCCGGCGCCAGCCCCTCCACGGCGCTAGCCACCAGATGGTTGATGGCTTGCACATTCTCCGCCGCCAGATGCGCGCCGGGCCGGATCTTGACGAGCACGCTGGCTTTGGCCGGCTCCTGCGTATCCAGAAAAACCGATTCCTTGGGAAAGGTGATGTGGACGCGGGCCTGTTCGACCTCCGCCAGACAGATGATCGAGCGTTCCAGCTCTCCTTCGAGCGCGCGCCGGTAGTTGACGTGTTCGGTGAATTCGGTGGCCCCGATGTTAGCCTTGTCGAACAGCTCGAAGCCGATGCGGCCGGACCTCGGCAGGCCCACCGTCGCCATGGTTAAGCGCAATTCCGCCAACCGGCCCGAGGGAACCATCACCACCCCGCCCGCCTCGGGGAGGCGATAGTCCACGCCGCTCTCCTTCAGCTTTTGCACGATTGCGCCGGCGTCTTCCGGGGCCAGGCCGGTATACAGCGGCTTGAAATCCGCCTCCTTTTGCCAATGCACCAGGGCGTACATGATGGCTGCGACGGCCACCACCATCAGGCCGATGGTGACCCGCTGGCGCAAGGTGAGGTTGGCAAAAACGCTCTTCATGCAAATTGATCCGGCGCACTGCCGGTCTGTTTCTCAGATCGGTGGTGCGGGCCGAAAACCTGAGGCCGGGCGAGCGCAAAAAGGCAGGAAGAGGACAGAGGCCGCGTTCTCGGCATTCGGCGGCGGAACGAGCCGCGCTCGGCGGGCGCCCGGTCGACTGGCCACTTCCGATGCGTCAATTCAGTGCCTCCCCAAATGCGGGCAAACATGCCGGTCCCGCGGCGCGCAGGAGCTGGCAGATTCCTGACGACCCGGAAAACCATTTGGGCCACGGATGAACACAGATGAACACGGGTAAGCCAATCTCTTTCAATCGGTGTTCATCTGTGTTTCTCCGAGGCCTGTCATGTTTCGCTCTTTATCAGCAAGCTCCTAAAGTTGCATGCGCATGATTTCCTGATAAGCGCTGACTACTTTGTTGCGCGTCTGGAGGAACATGTCGAAGGCCATCTCAGCCCTGGTGACAGCCAGCGCCGCAGTGTGAAGATCCTCGCCCTCGCCGGTAAGGAAGCGGTCGACGGATGCCTGCGCCTGCTGGCCGGCGCCCTCCACCGAGCGGATGGCGCTCGAAAAGATCTGGCCGAAATCGGCGCCGGCTGTCCCGCTCCCCACCTGCAGCGGCTCGACCAGGGCCGGGGCCGAAACGGGAAGGATGGGAGACGCCATGCTTCAGCCTCACTTCAACAGGTCGATGGAGCGTTGGATCATGTCCTTGACCGCGCCGATGGCCGCCACGTTGGCTTCGTAGCCGCGCGCCGCACCCATCAGATCGACCATATCTTCGGCCGGGTTCACCCGCGGAAACGCCACGTACCCATTGGCATCGGCATCGGGATGTCCGGGCATGTACCGCTTCTCGGGGTCGCGCGTATCGGTCACCACCGAGGCCACGCTGACGCCGTTGGCCGCTTCGATTTCCTGGCCGAATACGGAGGAAAAGGGCGAACCGACGGGCGTGCTATTCGAACACCGCGTCCTTGCGGCGGTACGGCCCTCCTTCCGGAGTGCGCGTGGTTTCGGCGTTGGCCAGGTTCTCCACCAGCAGTTCGGCGCGCGCGCGCTGCGCCGCCATGCCGGACGCGCCCACCGACAGCGCGGAGAACAGGCTCATGAGGTCTGTCCTTCCTTAATCGCCGAGCGCAGTTGCTGAATCTGGGAATGCAACAGGGTGGAAGCCGCCTGAAAGCGCAGCGCGTTTTCCGCCAGCAGGCGCGATTCGCGGTCGATGCTGACGTTGTTGCCGTCATTCTTATTGGCCAGGCCTGCCACGGCGACCGGCTGTGGCGCGCCTAGCGCGTTCTGGAATTCGCTCTGAAAGTCGATGTCCTGAGTCTGGTAGCCGGGTGTATCCGCGTTGGCGATGTTGGAAGCTACCAGCTTCTGCCGGGCGCTCAGCAGATCCATGTAGCGTTCCAACTCACCGGCGAGTGGACCTAGCGTCACGACAAGGTACGAAGCATGTGGGGGGCCAAGATGGCAAGTCTTTTGGCACGATTGCGCGGTGGGATTGAGGAGCGGCATTTTATTGACGGACGGCAAAACACTGGCGCCAGATTGGGCCACGAGTGAGCGGCGGCTACTATTGCCGGAAGCGGAGGCAGGCTCGGCCCAGGTGGATCTCATCGCCGGAGCGCAGCTTCTCGCCGCGGCGGTTGCCGGCGGGGACGTCGATGGAGCGGCCATCGCGGAAGACGCGCGTGCCGAATTCGCTGCCGTCATCGGCGATGCGGTATTCGCCAGCCGCAAACTGAATGTGCGCGTGCTTGCGCGAGACGGTGCTGTTGGCCTCGTCGGCGCCTTCGAGAAAGACGATGTCGTTGCGGCGCAGCACGCGTGCTTCGGCATCGGTCAGCTCTTCCAGACGTCCTATATTGGTGCGCGGTTTCGAGATCGGGTAGGTGTCGCTTTCCGCTTTTCCCTTAACCACCACCAGGCTTGCCGGCGCGGGCGGATCGGGCGGTCGCGGTGCCGAATGCAATCTCGAACGCGCGTTCGCCGGATTCGGCGGTTTTAACATCCACCGCAAAGCCGCGCGGCAACTGGCAGCCGGCGCCTTCGAGAGCCTGCCGCACGTCGTTCTCGAGGCGGGCCTCGGCGCCGAAAGCCGCAGTGTAAAGCGCGCGCCGGTCGGCGTCGGCGGAATTCAGAGTGACCCTCACCAGCGAGTAAGGGAAAATGCGTTGGCCGCGGCTGGCGGTCTGAACTTTGGTTTCGATTTCCTCGAGGATGGCGCGATGCACCAGCAGCAACTCATCGGACTGCGCGGCTCCGAAGACATGCTCGGCGAACTTGCGGAAGCCGCGTTCGATGGTCTTTTCGATTTCGGAAAACAGTCTCATGGCTGAATCAGGCCCAGTTCGAGTGCCGCTGCGGCGATTTGCGCGGCGGCGGGCGCGGCGGCCGCACCACCGTACACTCCATTCTCCACCAGGATGGAGAAGGCGATTTTGCGCGGGCCGGCGCCATAGGGAGCGAAGCCGATGAACCAGGCGTGGGAAGGCGCGCCGGCCAGTTCGGCGGTGCCGGTCTTGCCGGCGATGGGAACCGACGCCTCGGCGCGGCGTCCGGTGCCGGAGGTCACCACTTCGCGCAGAAACTTGCCCAGCGTGGCGGCGGCATCGGCGGTCAGCACAGGCTGCGGCGGCGCGGTGCGCGGGTTGCTTTCGTCGGTGATCCAGCGGCCCTGCGGCATGGCGCCGCCGGTGGCCACGGTAGCCGCCACGCGCGCCATCTGGAACGGCGACGCCACCACTTGCCCCTGCCCGTAAGAAGATTGCGGCAGCGACTTGCGCAACTGCGCGGCGGTCGCCGGCGCGGCCACGGAAATGCCGAGCAGGCCGGCGGTTTCGAGCAGCGGCTCGGCGCCCACGTCATACGCGCCCAGTTGTGCGAAGTAGGCGTTGCAGGAGAGCACGATCCCGCGCTCCATGTTGACGGTGCCGTGCGGCGTCTGATCCTGAATGTCGTCGCGGATGGGGCGTTTGGAACCCTTGATGAAGTTGCCGACGCGCCCATCGGGGAGGCGGATGCATTCGTAGGTCTTGCCGGTGAGGCTCGGGAGCTTGCGCAGAGCGGCCATGGCGGTGACCACTTTGAACGTGGAGCCGGGCGGGTAAAGGCCGAAGCGGGCGCGGTCGAGGTACGGATTGGCCTGCTCACTTGCCGGTTCGGCCGGCGGCGTATCGGGTGGCAAGGGCAGGCTGACGGCGGCCAGCAGGTCGCCGGAAGACGGATCGAGCACCACGGCCGCGCCTTTCTCGAGGCCCGCTTTCTCCAGCGTGGCGCGCAGAATGGCAGCCACGCGCACGGTGAGGCGCGCGTCGATCGACATATGGATGTCGCGCGGCCGGTCGAGCACGCGGCGCACTTCGGGACTGGAAAGATCGTAGCGGTGGCGCACCAGCGGCACCAGCTCGCGGTAATCGTAACGGATCACGCGGTCGATGGCGCCGGTCTTCGGGTTCTTCACATCCACCAGCGTGGGGCGGTCGTCATAGCCGCGCAGGCGGCGGGCGGAATCGCGCTCGACAAACGCGGTGTTGCCGGCGGCCCAGCGTGTGCGGGTGCGCAGATCGCCCAACAGGTCGAACATCAGGCCACCGAACGGATAGTGGCGATTGTCGGTGCGGGCTACGGCGCGATCGATATCGACGCCGAGCGCGGCGTACTCGGCGCGATGCTTTTCGAGCTCGCTCCAGTCGCTGGTCGCCAGCGGCAGGCCATTGCGGTCGTAGATGGCGCCCTTCGGAATCTGCCGCATCACTTCCTGAAAGCGCGGGTTGTACTCGAAGCGGCGGGCGCCATCGGCCTCGACCACCAGCGTGCCGGCGCCCATCACCGCGGCGGGTTGCAGCACCTCGACCCAGGCGGCCTTGGCCAGCACCGTGGCGCCGGCAACGGCAAGAATGATGCCGGCCACGGCGACGGGCGCACGAAATGGCGTGGCGTCTTCTTCCGCACGACGGCGCGCGGAGATGGATTCGAGAATGCCGATTACCAGAAAATTCGCCAGCAGCGCGGTCCGGCCATAACTGAGGAATGGCGTCACCACGCCGGAGAGCGGCGCCACGCCGAGCGCGCCTGCGGAGATCAGCAGAAGCTGTAGCGCGGTAGCCACGCCCAGCCCGGCGGCCAAAAAGAACTCGTAATCCGAGGCGGCGCGCAAGGCGATGCGCAGCGCCCGCCACACGAGGAATGCGTAGATGCCGAAGACCGCCGCGACGCCCAGAAAGCCGCACTCCTCGCCCAGCGCGGAAAGGATCAGATCGGTGTGCGCGGCGGGAACCAGTTGCGGATCGCCCAAACCGATGCCCATGCCGGAAAGCTCCCCGGTGGAGAAGGCCCAGAGCGATTGCGCCAGTTGATCGCCGCCGTGAATGAGGTTGTCCCAGGGCGAAAGCCACATGGAAACACGCTCGCCGACGGTGTGCGGCACTCCCAGGTAGAAGCCCGCCACGAAGCCCAACACCACCAGCGCGAAGCCTACCAAGGGGACGAACACGCTCGCGCGTGCCAGGCCGTAGAGCACCAGAAACAGGCAGCAGAAGACCAGCGCCGGGCCCATATCTTTCTGCAGGAAGAAGAACAACAGCGAAAGCGCCACGCACGCGGCGGCCGGGAGAGTGTATTCGAGCGGCGGAATATCGATGTGACGGGTGAGCCCGGCGAGCGAGGCGCGGGTTTCGCGCGCGTGGCGCAGCACATCCCACGTCCGCGCAAAATACCCGGCCAGAAAAAACACCAGCAGCACGCGGATGATCTCCACCGGCTGAAAACCGAGCAGGTTGACCTTGGCATCGCTCGAGCCGGGACCGGAGCCGAAGCCGATCAGCAATGCGGAAAGCGCGAAGCTGGCCAGCAGCGGTACGAAACTCAAGCGGCCGGTGAGGCGCTCGAAATCGAGCAGCGCGGCGGCGGCCATCAGCGCGCAGCCGAGCGCTGCGCCCTGGGCGAAATCGGCGAACAGCAACTGATCGCGCAGCGGATCGCGCAGGCTGATCATCAACACCAGGCCGACACCGGCGAGCAGAACCAGCGCCGGCACAAGATATGGATCGCCACGGAAACCGCGCACGCTCCAGACCACGTTGACCAGCAAAAAGGCGGCGAAGAAAACCGCAATCCAGATTCCGAATGAGCGGCGGAACTCTTCCGGCCGGCGTACCACCAGCACGGGCTTGAGCAGGCGCAGTTGATCGCCGCTCACCAGCGGCATGGATTCGCGGTCTTTGAGCCGGGCGCGCAGCGCCTCGAAGCCGCGGCCGGCGATTTCCTCGCGGGCGACGCGAATGCGGGCGATGGCGCCGACGTTGGCCAGGCCGCCGGAGATATTGTAGATCTTGCGGGCGACGAATTCGCGCTCGGCCGGATCGGGATAGAGCGTGAGCATGGGCAGCAGGTCTTCCCGTTCGGCAAGCGTGTTCAGGTTGACGATCTGCTTGGCGGCCAGCGCCTGTTCGGCGGCGGCGAAGCCGGCGGTCTTGGTGCGCCAGGCCAACCACAAAGCGGCGGCGACGAGGAGGCCGGCGGCGAGCATCCACAGCAGTTCGCGGACGCGCCACGCGGGCCCGCGACGGGGACCGCGCCCGGCGCTCGGGCGGCTGGCGGCGCTGCTGCGGGTAACGGGCATGTTAGCTAACAGGTGGGGCAGGCGCTTTCGCCTGCCAACGTTTGCGGCAACTGAGTCCACCGGGCGCAGCCCGCCAAACGCCGCCGCAGAGAGAATACTCGCCTCGGGTTGGCAGGCGAAAGCGCTTGCTCCACTACCGCTCGGGTCATTTCTGGGTCGCTCCTCCGGAATCCGCGATCTGGTGCAGGAGTGCATTGACGATCACCAGGCTGACTTGGACGCGCACGATGCCGACGCTGGCGTTGCCATACGGGGCGACGTTCTGGTACAGGTCGAGCGCGCGCCGATAATCGGCGGCGGCACGGTCCAGTTCATCCTTTTCCTGCGGCAGGCCGTGCACGTTGCGGGAATCCCGGAGGGTGAGGTCGGCGCGGTCGCGGTACCCATCGGCCAGTTGCAGCTTGTCGCGGTTGGCGAGCTGGTAGCCGCGGCGCTCGGCCTCCTCGAGCGCGGCGGAGGCCTTGTCAATACCTTTCAGGCTATAGTACGCGCGCGCCAGCCCAAGCTGGGGATCGGGCGAATGCGGCAGCAGGCGGTCGGCCTGGTTGAAATCGTCTACGGCGGTCTCGAGTTGTTTCTCGTCATGATGCGCCGCCCCGTTGATACGGGTTACGTGCCCCTCGGCCAGGCGCAGCTTGCCGCGCACCTGGTCGTCGGGATCCATCACCAGGGCTCGCGCCAGGGCGCTGCGGGCGCGTTCCCAATCCTTCTCATAGATCGGCTGGCCGTCGCCCTTGCGATAGGCGGCAATCACGCGATCGGCTGTCTCCACCAGGTTCCCCTTCACCGCCTTGCGCGGCGAGTACAAGAGAAGAGACGAAGGATTGCGCTTGGAAAGTTCCGTCCAACGGCCCCAGATCTGGTCGGGGTCGGTTACCTGCTCGGCCTGGATGTCGCGCTTGAGCTGCTGGCCCTGCTGGTACATCAGGTAGTCGGCAAAGGCCTCCCAGCCGCCATACAGGAGCGCCGCGACCGCCAGCAGCGCCAGCACGCGCATCGAAGTGCGGAAGGCGGTGCGGGGCCGCTTGGGGAGCTGGGCGGTGAGGGGCCAGTTCCGCGCCGGCGGTTTGCGGCGAGTGGCGGCTTCCGCCGCGGGGCCCTGGGGAGCGGTGCGGCGGGTGGCATCGTCAATTTCGGCACGCGTGGTGCGGCGGGTGGCGTCCAGGTCCTCGGTTGCGGCGCGCACCGTGCCATCGTGGCGGAAGGCGATCAGGTCGTCGGCGAACTCGCGCGCGGACTGGTAACGGGCGCCGGCGTCGGGCGCGGTGGCTTTGATGAGGATGCGCCGCAGCGGGTCCGGGCAAGGATCGGGCGCGGGCGGCGGCGGGATGCGCGAGCGGATCATGCTCTCCAGGCGCTCGGTGGTTTCGGCGTGATACGGCTGCAGGCCGGTCACCATTTCGTAGAGCATCACCGCCAGCGACCACAAATCGGAAAGCGCGTCCACTTCGCCCAGATCGAGCCGTTCCGGCGACGCGTAGGGCACCGAGCCGAACTCATTGCGGGTCAGCCGGCGCGACAGCGAAAGCGCCTTGGCAATACCGAAATCGAGAACCCGCACATCGCCGCGGCTGTCGATGCGGATGTTCTTGGGCTTGATGTCGCCATGCACCACGCCGCGGAATTCCTTGCCGTCGATGGACGCCTCCAGGTTGTGGGCGTTGACCAGCGTTTCGGCCACGGCGATGGCGGTATCGACGGCGAACTCGACGACCAGCGGACCGCGGCTCAGCAGTTCGGCCAGGTCCTGCCCGTCGATGAACTCCATGGCGACGTGGAAGTAACTCTCCAGATCGCCGGCCTCATACACGCGGACCACCCTGGGGTCGACGGCGGCCAGGCGCGCCTGCAATTCGGCGCCGCGGCGTTCGGCTTCGATGGCGTCGATCGAGTCGGCATCGGCGCCGGGTTCGATCAGCTTGAGCGCCACGGTGTGCCCGGTTTCGGTGTCCTCGGCCAGGTACACGTCGGCCATCCCGCCGCGGCCCAGCTTGCGGCCGATTTCGTACTTTCCGATGCGACGGTCGGCGGGAGCGATCATGGCTTCCTGACTTCCTGCCGCCTGGCGGCGGGTTTCGCATCGAGCAGGAAATTCTCCGCGCGGATGGTATCCATGCGTATCGGATCCATCAGCTCGTGTGGCATGTCGAATGTGCCTTTGTCGAACACATTGCCGGTGAAGTAAACCGTCACGCGATCGCGCCCCGCGAGATTGGCGCCGTGATTGCGCAGAAACGAATTGTAGAACAGCCACAGGGAACTGGGGCCGGACGCGAGCAACCCCTCGGCCAGCGAATCGTGGATGGTACAGGCGCGCATGTGCAGCTTGCTGGCGCCGCGGACTTCGACGCCGATGGCGGCGCCCCCGATTTCGGTGTGGTCGATATCAACGCTCGAGTCAACTACGAGGATGCCCTGCGGAATCGGCGCTTGGCGGTCGGCGAGAATGCGCAGGCCTTGAATCCGAACGTCGCGAACGTTATCGGCCAATATAGCCGGACCGGTCGCTCCGGGCGCGAGGCGCAGGATGGCACGCGAGTCATTCGGCATCTCGCCGTCCGGAATGCTGCGAAACGTGACGCCGGATTTCAGCCGCACCGGCTGATGGTATTCTCTGCCGGCCGAAAACTGAATGATGTCGCCGGCCTGGGCTTCGGCCAGCGCCTGGAAAAGGGAAACGCCAAGAGTCCCAGGCCCGCCGGGGGAACCATCCACTGGAAACACCCGCGGCCCGGTGGCAGCCGTGGGAACGGTCTTGGCGGGCTCAAAACCGCGCAGCACCAAGAAGACGAAGAGCGCCACCAGCATCAGGCCGGCGAGCAAAGGGAGCACGCCGATGGTTCGAAGACGCTGGCGCGGAGGCAGCAACCCGGACGCGGCGAATTTCGGGCCCTGCACCAGCACCACCGTGACATTATCCTTGCCGGCGGCGGTATTGGCGGCTTCCATCAACTGGCGCGCGGCGGCGGCGGGATCGCCCGCATTGCGCTCCACCAGCAGGCGAATGTAATCCGAGGTCACCTGGTCGCTCAGGCCATCGGTGCACAGCAGCAGCGCCGCGTCGGCCTCGAAAGGCACGCGAACGATATCGATGAAATCGGCGTCGTCGGGCGCATGTTCCTCGCTGCCCACGTCGCGAAAAACTTCGTTGCGGCGAGGATGGAGCATGGCTTCGAGCTCGGAAAGCTCGCCCGCGTCCTCGCGCGCGCCCACCGGCGAGTGGTCGTGGGTGATCTTGCGGATCGCGCCGCGGCGGATTTCGTAGAGCCTGGAATCGCCGACGTGGCCCACCACGGCCGCGCCATCGTCCAACACCGCCAGGGTGAGCACGCACGCCATGCCCTGCCATTGGGGATTGTCGCGGGCGGAGCGCAGGATCTCATTGTTGGCGACGGTGATGGCCTCGCGCACGCGCTGCTCCACGCTGCCGGTCTGGCGTTCCAGGCGGGCGCGGATGCGGTCCACGGCGATGGCCGCCGCTTTCTCGCCGGCGGCCTGCCCGCCGATGCCGTCCACCACCAGGAAGATTCCGCGGTCGATGTCGATATACCAGGCGTCTTCGTTGTTGTGGCGCACGCGGCCAGGGTCGCTGGCCCCCGCGCATTTCAGCATCGTATTAGAGCCTGTCATGAAATTGCCACATCGATCACCGTGACCGCTCCCTATGGTCGCGGCTCCGATTCATTTGCGCGCGATCGGAGCCGGGCCCAGAGGGCACCCCATAGGGAGCGGCAGGTGGTTTCTTAACCATGCGCGGCGCTTCGAAATTCCAGGAAGCAAACGCCGGCCAAACCGAGCCGCGCCTGTTCGGGCACCGGCGCTTCCACGCTACGATCGCGCTTCTCGCTACCGACGGCTTCGATGCTCGAAGGCGCGGTCGACGCCGTTGATGGTAGTGCCCAGGCGGCTCAGATCCTTCAAGAAGAACTTGCCGCTTTCCGGATCGCGGCGCAGGCGGAAGTGCTCGCGCGAAACATCGGGCAGCGTGTCCAGTTTTAGATCGGTCCAGTAATCGCGGCCGCCGCGGCCCACCACGATTTCGTTCTTGGTCATGTAGAACGTCTTGCGCACGCCGCGATCTTCATATTCGATCGACGCAAACGCGCCGGCGGGCGCGGCGGCTGGAGCCGTGGGCGCGGACTGCGCCGGCTGGTAGGACGATTCGGCGCGCGCCGACGCTCCCGCCATGCGACGCGTGGCGATGCGCTTGGTCATGCTGCCGGCGCCGAATTCCTCCTTGGCGGGCAGGGCGAGCTCGGAGTAGATGACGATGTCGCCCGCGTCCACGTCGTCGTCGGTGTTTTCCAGAATGCGGATCTGCCATCCGCCTTCGGGCGCGACCACTTTGGGCTCGCGCCGGGCGAGTTTCAGGCGCTTGACGAGACCGCCACGGTTGAGCGATTCCATCTCCGCATCCAGCGCCCGGCGCGCCTCTTCGAGGATGCGCGGGACGATGCCGCGCAGCCGCTCCATGTCGTCCGGATGCAGGTAGACGTGATAGATGGCCGGCGGGATGGTGGAGTAATGCAGAGGTTCGAGGCCTTCCCGCATGTTGCGTACGATTTCCAGAATGATGTCCCGCGCGGTGGCGGATGTCGCAGCGGCAGGGCGATCCATAGCGGCCTAATAGAGAGTTTAGCAGCCGGGGAGAGAGGCGGCCCGATGGTTTCCTGCAAAACCAGGGACGGATTTGTTCCGCGGGAAATCGCCGCTCTGCTGGCGTTGGCTTGCGAGCCTTCTGACAACAACGCTTGACGGATTACGCGCAGGCTCTGGGGTTAAGAACGCGCAACGGAGCCCTTAGAAGCTCCAGGCGTGCTCGGTAACGGTGGCGGCGGGTTCCGGCGTCACCTGGGGATTCCACGGATTGGCGGCGGCCGGCTCCGGCTTGGGGCGCGGGCCGGACGCCTTCCCAGCCTTCGGCCAAGGTGGCGAGCAGGCTCAGCACCTCGGCCAGCGGTTCGTCGCGCTGCCGGAAGTTGGCTTCGGTGAGCCGGCGCAGCATGTAGTCGTAGAGCGCCGCCAGGCGGCGGCTGATTTCCCCGCCGCGCTCGTGATCGAGCGCGGCGATCAACTGGATCAGCACCTGGCTGGCTTTGGTAATGGCCTTCGACCGCTCCATGATTCTTCCCTCGGCCAGATGGCGCCGCGCATCCTGAACCGCGCTCACGCCGGTCTGATAGAGCAGGCGGATCAGTTCCACGGGGTCCGCCGACAGGACCCTGCTCTCGAGGTAAGCGTCTTGCGCGTGATGCCACATTGGTTCGTTCTCCCAAACCACTCATTGGCCCAAAGCTAAGGTCTTGAGCCGTTCCTTAAGGGGATTTCAGGTTCTGGGCCATGCGCAACACGTATTCCGGCGGCACCTGCGAGATCACTTCCTTGGTATTGCGGTTGATGACCTGGACCACCAGGTGCTTGGTCGCCGAGTCCATTTGAAAGGCCAACTCCTCGTCCTGGCCGAACATCTCCGATCCATTCACAGCCTTGACGGCCTGGACCACCTCGCGGTTCTGGCTGGCGATTTCGGATGGGACGCTCACCGCGGCTGCGGGGAGGGCCGGGTCTGTGCGATTGATGGCGCTGATCTCCATAACGGCTCCTCAGCCGGATCCAGACCGGCAAAGGAACTTGCCGGTACTATCCGGTTGTCAAGGTTCTTATCGGCCGAAAGCAAGGAAACGCGAGCGGAGATTAGGAGACCGTCCGGTAACAAGGAATATGGGCCAGCGGACCGAGGAGGACACGCGCCGGGCGGCTCGCTTCCAGCCGGCAGGAAGCGCCCGCGGAACGCCCCTCCAAGGCCACCGCACCGGCCGAACGCGTTACCCGGTAAGCCGCCCGCGCGCCATGGTGCTGGCGTAGCGGTTCCAGGCCCCAGTCCGAGCCGAACACCATGTGGATGCCGCCATCGGGCCCTACCAGCACCGAGAACTGGCAATCCTCGCCGGCGTCCTCGCGGGCGGTGGTAAAAAGCTCCTCGGCGTTCCTGAGAAACGCATTCACAAAAACCTTATCGCCGCCGCCGGGCATTCCTTGAATCCGGTGGGAAGCCTGAGCCGGGACTAGCCGGTTCAGAACTGCCAAAAAAAGCGGGCGGCCCGATGCCAGATGTTAGATTGTGTGCATGGTTCAGTCCTCGCCGAAAGAGGCCGCGGCCCGGCGCGACCGCGGGGTGGGAGCGGAGGCCGGTCGGAGGGATGCGCGGTGGCTCGGGCCGGCGGGCCTGTGCGCACTCACTCTGCTGGCATACGCCAACTCACTGAGCCTCGGCCTGGCCGCGGATTCGCAGTTCCTGCTGACCCAGGATCCCCGCCTGCAAAGCCTGACCGCGCACAATCTGTGGCTGGTTTTTTCCAAGAGTTACTGGTGGCCCGTCACCAGCGACCTGATCTACCGGCCGATCACGTTAGCCACCCTGCTGGTGAACCACGCCATGGCCGGCGCGGCGGGCGGCGCTTTCTGGTATCACCTGGTGAATCTGCTGCTGCACGCGCTCAACGCCTGGCTGGTGTGGGAGCTGGCTTCGCGTGTGCTGAGCCGGCGCGCGGCGTGGTGCGCGGCGGCGCTGTGGGCGGTGCACCCCATCGCCACCGAAGCGGTGGATAACGTGGTGGGCCGCGCCGATCTGCTGGCGGCCATGGCGGTGCTGGCGGGCCTACTGATTTATGGCCGAGCCACGGTGACGTCGGGCCCACTGCGCTGGCTGGCGTTATTCGCGGTGGCGGCGGCGGGCGCGTTCTCGAAAGAAAACGCGGTGGTGCTGGCGGGGTTGATGCTGCTGTCCGACCTGGCGTTCGGGGTGCCGGGTGGCATCCACAGGCGGCAACGGCTGACGGCGTACGCGGCCGCCCTAGGGTCGCTCGCGGCGCTGTTGGTGGCGCGCGCCCAGGTGTTTGCGCCGCTGGCATACCCACCCAGGTTCTATATGGATAATGTGCTGCGCGATCTCGATGGCTGGGCGTTTCTGTTCAACATACAAAAGATCGCCGGCATGGACTTGTGGCTGCTGGTGTGGCCGGTGCGCCTGGTTTCGGACCGCTCCTTTGACGTGATCCGCCCGGCGGCGTGGAACGATGCGGGCGCCTGGATTTCGCTGTGGGTGCTGGTGGGGCTGCTGGCGCTGGCTCTGGCCATGCGCTGGCGCCGCCCGCTGGTGTTCTGGCTGGTAGGTTTCTTTGGGCTGGCCCTGCTGCCCACGTCGAACTTGGTTGTCACGATTGCGAGCGCGATGGCGGAGCGCTTTCTCTACCTTCCTTCGGTGGCATTCGCCATGGCGGTGGCGGGTCTGGCGTGGCGTTACCTGAGTCCGCGACTGGCGTGGGCCACGCTGGGGGCGCTGACGTTGCTTTATACCGGACGCACCTGGGCGCGCAACGCGGACTGGCGCGACAACCTCACGCTGGGGTTGGCCGACGTCGAAACGGCGCCGCGCAGCGTGCGCCTGCACGACATGCTGGCGAAGGCCTGGTTCGACCAGAACCCGAATGCGAACCTCGACCGCGCGATCGCCGAACAGGAGACGGCGTGGAAGCTGGTGCAGCCCCTGGATCCCGACCAGTCCTCGGAGCTGATTCCGGCCCGCCTGGGCATTTATTACGCGGAGAAAGCGAAACTCGCGCCGGAAGCCGAACGCCGGGCCTGGCGCGAAAGATCGATCGCCGTGCTGCTCGAGGCGCGCAAGATTTCACTCGCCGCCGAACAGACCTTCGATAACGCGCAACTGACGCACAACCAGCCGCCCGCGCCGCGCCAGGCATTCGTGCTGCTCTATCTTTACCTGGCCGACGACTACCTGAGCCTGGGCCGCTTTTCCGAAGCGCTGGACGCGCTCCGCTACGCGCGCATTCTCACGCCTCGTTTTCCGCCGCTGTACGAGGCCATGGCGGCTGCCTATCACGGGCTCGGCGACGCGCAAGGAGAGGCCGTGGCGCGGGCCGGGCAAGCGCTGGCCGAAGGACGCGCGCCGGACCCGGCCCAGTATTGCGCCGCCGCCGGCGAGCTGGCGCAGGCATTGCGCGACGATCGCACGCCGGATGCCACATTCGAACTCGATATCCTAGCCCGCTGCGGTTCGCCTGGCGCCGCACCACGGTAAACCGCGCGACCGGGCAAGCGCGCGGACGAGTCCGCCGCCCCCGCGCTACAGCAGCTTGCGCAGCACCAGCGCATCCTCGCCGTCCTCGTAATAGCGGCGGATCCGGCGCAGCCTGGCAAACCCGAATTTCGCGTAGAGCGCCTGGGCCTGGCGGTTCGACGCGCGCACCGCGAGGGTGAACTGGCGGACGCGGCGCAATCGCAAACGGCGCAACGTGCTTCGCATCAGGGAGGAGGCGATTCCCTGCCCGCGGCAGGCCGGGCCAACCGCCACCGAAACCAGCTCGGCCGCAGAGCGTGGCGCGGCGGAGGGCGGTCGCCGTGACCATGTAGGCGCGGATGCCGGACGCCGCGGCGGCCACCAGAAACAGGCGCCCGCACCGACCGAATAGCTCTGCAAACAAGTTGCGATCATAAGCGTCGGCGCCAAAACTGGCGCGCTCGACGGCCAGCAGGGCATCCAGGTCGGACATGCGAAACGGCCGGATACGATATTGAGGCTTCATGGTCCTAAGTGCTATTTTGCTATACTTGGCACCTTGGGGGCAGGGAGTGAAGAAAGCCAAGCGCAAACCGGGCGACAGGCATCTTGACAAGAATTTCGGAGGCGCGCATACTGGTATTGAGATGCAACTGAGTGGCAACAAGGGCGTAGTGGAAATCCTGCCGGCTAGCTTGGTGGACCTGCGGCGCGGCGACGAAGCGGTATTGAGCGAGATCGACTTGCCGGCCGAAGACGCGCGCCGTTTGATGGAGCTGGGCTTTCTTCCCGGAGCGCGGGTGGTGGCCGGGCAGAGCGCGCCGGGCGGCGATCCGCGGGTGTTTCAGGTGGATGGATCGGAGATCGCGGTGCGGCGCGAGACCGCTCGGCGCCTCAAAATCCACCACAAGGGACGCCTTTCGAGGAAGGCATGAGCGAGTGCGCCGACTGCGCCGGCTGCGGCACGGCGGCGGTTGCCTCGCTTCCCGGCGCCGCGGTTAAGGCAGTGGCAGTCATCGGGCCGCCCAACTCCGGCAAAACCACGCTTTTTAACCGGCTCACCGGCTTGCGGCAAAAGGTGGCCAATTTCCCCGGCGTGACGGTGGAGCAGCACACGGGCATCGCCGAACTCGACCGGGGCGAGTCCGTGGAATTGATCGATTTGCCCGGCGTTTACAGCCTTTCGCCGCATTCGGAAGACGAACAGGTGGCGTATGACGTGCTGACCGGCCGGCGCCAGGATACGCCCAAGCCCGAAGCCATCCTGCTGGTGCTCGATTCGACCAATCTGAGACGCCATCTGATGCTGGCGGCGCCGATTCTGGCGCTGGGCCTGCCGACGCTGATCATTCTCAACATGGCCGACGACCTGCGCAACCGCGGCGGCACGCTCGACATCAAAGCGCTCTCGAAGGAGTTGGGCGCGCCGGTGGCGCTGGTAAGCGCGCGCCAGGACGAGGGGCTGGATCAGGTGCGCGAGTT
>CAWJLI010000182.1:0-15654 GCA_963843095.1 Bryobacterales bacterium | reverse complement strand
TGGATTGGGCTCCCGGACGTCTCGGCCGCAGTTGTCGGGCAGTGGAAGGCCCGCATTCCTGGCTCAGGTGCTCGCGACCGAGATCGAGATCGCGGCCGGCTCGACTTCCGAGCACAGGCCATCAGGACCGACGAGGCCTTCACTGCCACGGGCAAGCTATCGGATGGCGACGAGGTCGTCGCCCACGTCAGTCGTCTCGCCGTGATCACAACGAGGACCCGGGCGAACGTGCCGGGCGACAGGGCGAGGGTCGCCTGCTGGGAGCGTCCAGGCAATCCAGTCAGATCCAGGGCC
Source organism: Bryobacterales bacterium (assembly GCA_963843095.1). Taxonomy (GTDB): domain Bacteria; phylum Acidobacteriota; class Terriglobia; order Bryobacterales; family Bryobacteraceae; genus Bog-375. Next base: position 15,360 of record CAWJLI010000182.1, on the reverse strand, counting down.
GCCGAATTGGCACGGGCCTGCATCAGCTTGGATCGTCCCGGAAATCTCGTCCTTGCCCGGGCTGAAAAAGGCCATGGACTCGGCCTGCCACGCCTCGGTGGGCGGCCCTGAGTCCTCGAGGGGCGGGACTGCGGCGAGGCTCGCCCGCTCGTCTTGATCCGCCGCGTCGCCGAGGTCCTCGGCAGGCGGGACCGACGGCGCCGCCGCTGCCGGATCCTCGTTGATCTGTTCCTCGACGTCGTCGCGATCATCCGCTGCGGGAGGGGCCGAACCGATGCTTCGCCATCTCTTTCGAAGGTGTCAGCGTCTTCTCGACAACACCGAGAGCCGCGCGGAACGACTCCGTCAGCTTCTTGCGCTCGGTCTCGAGCAGCTCGGCCAGCTCCTTCAGCTCGCCTGAGACCGAGGCCCGCTCGCTGTGGAGCCGGGACATGTCGTCGGGTGCCGGCGCTGGGCTTCCGCGGTCAGCCGCTGAGCTTCCCCCCGTGCGTCGGCCAGCAGCTTGTCGGACTCGCTTCCGCGCGGTGTCCATGAGCACCGCAGCCTGTTCTTGGGCCTCGCGAATGGCGAGATCAGCGGTCCGCTGCGCGAGAACGAGAGTGCGGCGGATGCTGTCGTCATCCTCCTCGGCGGCTCTGTCGGAGGCCGCCCGCTCCGCTGCTCGGCCCGGTAGGCGAGCTGGCGCATCTTCTCTTGCAGTTCCTCGACCGCGACCGCCACCTTCTCGAGGAACTCGTCCACCTCATCGGTGTCGTACCCCCGAAGGCTGGTACGAAACTCAACCTCTCGCAGGAGTTTTGCAGACAGATCCATGTTCGGATGGTATCGGTCGCTCGGGAAAAGATGGTGGATGCCGAGGTCGGAGACCTACAGCAGTCCCCTCACGATCAAGATGACGATCCACACGATGATCGGCGAGAGGTCCACAGCCGTGCCACCGATCTGAGCGGGGGCACGATGCGACGAACGGGCCGAAGTACCGGCTCGGTGATCGCCTCGAAGAAGCGGGTGATCGGCACCAATGCCGAGCCAGGCGACATCGGGAAATAGGAGAGGACGACCCGCACAACGAGCACGAACAAGAAGAGGTTGAGGACGTCGATGAGATAGGTCAAGAGCCGTTGCTCCCGTGCGATCAAGCCCGCGTCCTTGGTGGGCTCAGCGAGTCTCAGGACCGGAACAGTCCGTTCTCTTGAAGGCGCTGGCGCTCCTCGGGGGAAACCTCGACGTTCGACGGTGTGAGTAGGAACACCGATTCTGCGACCTTCTCCATCGACCCCCCGACTGCATAGGTCAGACCTGAGCAGAAGTCGATCATGCGCCGGGCGAGGTCCTTCTCGCTCGCCTGCAGGTTGACGATGACAGGCGAGCTCGCCTTTACCATGTCGCCGATCTCCTGCGCGTCCGAGAAGCGGGCGGGGGCCACTACCTGGGGCTTGGAATGTCGTTGGGTCACAAACGGCCGTACGACAGCGCCGCGAGCCACCGGAGTCGACGGTTCGCGGCCCGTCATCGCGGGCGATCGGGCGCACCGTGGCGACGCTCGCCCGTGGCGGCGCGGGTTCGGGATAAGAGCTCTGCCTCACCCGGCTCGCGGCAGTCTCCGAGGCCTCCTCGTCGTCGTGGTCGTAATCGTCCTCGTCCTCTATGTCCTTCAGACCGAGGTACATCAGCGCTCTTTGCACAAACGAAGCCATCGCCAGCCCTCCTCCGAGAACTCTATTGTTACAGCCTGCGAGGTTGCGGGCGAGGACCGAACAGGCAAGTCCCGAGGCGAACCATCGTCGCGCCGGCTGCGACGGCCTGCTCGAGATCACCCGACATGCCCATCGAGAGCTCAACGAGCCCCAACTCGTGGCCCAGCCGGGCGACCCGATCGAACGCCGCCCTTGCCAGGTCTGCCTCCCCGGGAGGTGCGACCGTCATCAGTCCGTCGACGCAACAGCCGATCTCCCTCAGACCTGCCACCACGCCGGGCACCTGGTCCGGCGCGCACCCGCCCCGGCCCTTGGTACCGGTCATGTCGACCTCCACCAGAAGTGACGGGGGCCCGAGCCGATCGCCGGCCGGCTGGGCGGCCGGGCTGGGCGTGCCTGGCGGGGTCTCGGCTCGGCGCCGCATTATCGCCTCGCCTTCGACGACTCTGGCTACCGCCTGCCAGCAGTCCACGAACCGGACGAGACGGCCGACCTTGTTGCGCTGTACCGCGCCGAGAAAGTGCCACCTCGCCGCCCGGCCAACCGTCTCCCACTTCGAGATCAGCTCATCGGCGTAGTTCTCCCCGAAGTCCCTAAGGCCCGCCGCGAAGGCCGCCGCGACCTCCTCAGGCCCGAAGCCCTTCGTCACTGCCACGATCCTGACCAGTTCAGGGTCGCCTCCGGCGCGCGCGATCCGTTCGCGCACCGCAGCGGTACGTGCGGCGATGCTCTCGACAAGCGTCATATCGACCCCCGGGAACTCAAGACCGCGGTTCACGGTTCCCCCGCGATGACAAGAGCGTGGCGTCCCGTGTCGCGCCGGGCGCGCCAGGAGAACCAGCCGGGGCCACACGCGGTGCATGCCACGTTGTCGGCCGAGATCGAGACGGAGAGAGCCTCCAGCGCCCGGTGCACCCCGGCGCGCAGATCGAGCGCCAGATGGCCCGCGGTGGTCTTGGAGCGGACAGAGGGGCCATAGCGCGCCTCGAGCGGACCGAGGTCGCGCTCTGAGAACTCGTAGCACTCCGGCCCGATGCAGGCCCCGAGAACCGCCATGATCTGTGTCGCCCCCTGTGAGGCCATGACCGTGGTCGTTGCTTCCAGCACGCCCGCCAGCAAGCCCCTCCAGCCCACGTGGACCGCCCCGACGACACCCTGCGGACTCGCGAGGCCAACGAGGGCGCAATCAGCCGAAAGACCGCCACAGGGGCACCAGGCATCGTGGTCACCAGCGCATCACCCTTCCGCCCCAGACAGGGCTCCTCCGGGCCCACGACCACGACACCGTCACCGTGCGCCTGGCTCAACCAGCGCCAGCGCCCGGATGCGAGGGACTGGCGCCGGGCCTCCAGCACCTCGATCGGAGCACAGCGAGCCCGGGCCGACGTCACCGTCCGAGACGCCGCTCAGAACGACAGCCGCAGGTGTGCCCGCGACCGCGATGCGTCTAGCGGAGGAAGGAGGGGACGTCGAAGTCGTCGTCGAGGTCGAGATCCTCATCGCCTCCGACGTCGAAGACGTCGTGTCCGCGTTGGGCGCCGTGGGCCGGAACCGGGCCGACGAGATCACCCTCGCCCCGGTCCGCGCCTTGCGAACGCGACCCGCCAGGCGAGGAGGGCAGGTCCGTGGCTGTCCGCGAAGCGCTCGCAGACGGCCTGCGGGGCTCCTCCACGGCGTCGTGTTGATCGAAACCGGCGGCGATGACCGTCTGGAACAGCCGTGCCGGACCAGATGGTTTTTTGAGCTAGAGTGTTGATTCTGCAATGCGCCGGAGGTTTGCGCCCCGGAGAGGAGTCTCATTCCCCTCCAGGGCAGGAGCTTCTTAGGAGTCATCACCTCCCATGGGCCCTACCGAGAGTGCTACAGCCTATCCCGGAAATCAAGAGGGACGGCGGCGGCGATTGCCATGTCGGCCGCGGAAGCGGTGTTGTCTGCTGAGAGGATGCGAGCAGCGCTTTCATCCCCGGCAGGCGCACCAGCGTTATTGCAGCGAGGAGTGCCGGAAGGCTGCGCGGAAGTGGGAGCGGTGGAAGGCGCAACAACGCTACCGGGAGAAGGCGGCGGGCAAGCAGAAACGCAACAGCCAAAGCCGGCGCTACCGGGAACGCGTCAAAAATCCGGGAACCACCAGAGCCGGAAGCAGTTGACGACGTTGCGAGGGTCATCACTACCCAACATTCTTTTCGACCATTCATGCGACCGGCCGGGCTGCTACGAGGGATTCGTGCGCGCGCGGCGAAGTCCCTTGCAACGCTTCTGCTCGCATGCCTGTCGGCGCGCGCTGGAGCGCGTCCAGGAGCGGGAGAGGCGTTGGAAACAGGCGCGCGACTTAATCCGGAGATATTGATCCGCGGGCGGTGCACGCCTCACATTCAGCCTGTCTGATACGCTACGCCTTCAGGCAGGATCTATCCCGCTGCGCCCGGCAATGTCAGCAACGGGCGCTCCTTCCCAAGTGGTCGTGACTGATCCTGGAACGGTGCCGTTGCAAGATGCTTGTCGAAAGCCCTGTCCGATGGGGTTATTTGCAGCGGATGGTCTCAACGGGCGATAATCGCACGGGCCTCCTTGCGGGAACGCGATGAGCGAAGCTTCTGTCTGCTGTTCGTTGCGGCGCTTGGGGAATCGTGCTAAATCAGTGTCGAGCGTAGGACCCGATCGGATGAGTTTTCCCGGCTGGAGGAATCGCCTGGTTGGCCCGAATCCGCATCCCGCTGTTCATCGAAGAAAAAAGGAGAAGGACGAGTCTCCCCCGAGAACCGGCCGTTCGCCGGCCCGGCGCGCACATAGACTGATTATGATCCCCAAATCGAAGCGAGTGGCGGTCCAAGCCGTGGCGCTCTTGTCCACGGCGTCGTGGGCGTTTGCCCAGTTTCCCGAGATGCGCCCGCCCGAGCGCCATGCGTGGGCGGACGCCAGCCTGTCCCCGGATGCGCGTGCCGACATGGTGATCGAGCAGATGACGCTCGACGAGAAGATCCAGCTTGTGCACGGCATGGGCTGGGAAGCGATCTTTGATCCGCCGCAAGCCGGACCCGGAGTGAGGGCGTTGCAGCCGTGGGCGTTCATCCCTGGCATTCCGCGCCTGGGCGTGCCAGATCTGCAAATCTCCGACTCTGTGCTGGGCGTGACCGGGAGCGGCGGCAAGAGTCGCTACGCCACGGCGTTTCCGTCGGCAGAGGCCGAGGCTTCCTCCTGGGACTTAGCGCTGGCGGCTGAGACGGGCTCGACCATCGCGACCGAAATGCGCGCGCACGGCCTCAACATGTCGCTCGGTTCCGGCGTCAATCTGACCCGCGAGCCGCGTTGTGGCCGGACCTTCGAGTACAAGGGCGAAGATCCGATCCTGGTGGGATTGATGGTGCGCGAGGAGTTGAAGGCCGCCCGGGCGCAGGGCCTGATCGTAGGGATCAAGCACTACGCGGTGAACGGCCAGGACGATGGGCGCATGTTCGTGAACTCCGTGCTGGACGAGCGTTCGATGCGCGAGAGCGATCTATTGCCGTTCGAAATCGCACTTCGTAACTCGGATATCGGAGCCGTGATGTGCTCCTACAACAAGATCAACGGCATTTATGCCTGCGAGAACCAGCACCTGCTGAGCGATGTGCTCAAGAAGGAGTTCGGCTTCAAGGGATTCGTGATCTCCGACTGGGGCGCGACCCACAGCACGGTGCCGGCGGCACTGGCTGGACTTGACATGGAGATGCCCGGCGACGATTTCTTTGGCACAGCGCTCAAGTACGCGGTGGAGCGCGGAGACGTTCCGCTGGCGCGGCTGAACGACATGGTGCATCGCATTCTGCGAACGGCGTTCGCCTCCGCCGTGGTGGACAGCCCGCCTCAGCCGTACGTGGTGGATGTCTTCCGCGGTTTTGAGGCCGCGCAGAAGGTGGAAGAGAAGGGCGCGGTGCTGCTGAAGAATGCCGATCGCCAACTGCCGCTGAAGGCCTCGGCGATTCGGTCGATCGCGGTGATCGGCGGGCATGCCGACGCGGGCGTTTTGTCCGGCGGCGGTTCGAGCCAGGTCTCACCCGCTGGGGACAATCCGGTTCCCCCTCCGCCCATCGCGGAACCCAACATCCTGGGGCCGAGTCAGTCAGTCTATCATCGTTCGGTCCCGCTCAAGGGGATTGCGGCAAAAGTGCCAGGCGCAAGCGTGAAGTTCGATGCCGGCATCGACATCGCGAGCGCAGTGGCACTGGCAAGCGAATCGCAACTGGCCATCGTCTTCGCTATTCAGAACGCGTCCGAAGGAGAGGATCTGCCGAATCTCTCGTTGTCTGACAATCAGGACGTGCTGATCGAAGCGGTGGCCGCGGCCAACCCGCATACGATTGTTGTGCTGGAAACGGGCGGTCCGGTCACGATGCCCTGGATCGGCAAGGTGAGGGCCGTGCTGGAGGCCTGGTTTCCGGGCATTCGCGGCTCCGAGGCCATCGCCAACATCCTGTTCGGCGACGTCAACCCGTCGGGCAAGCTGCCGCTCACGTTTCCCCGCAGCGAAGCGGATCTGCCGCATCCCAAGCTGAACCGCCAGCCGGCGCGGGCTGCGGCTCGATCAGTTGCGACTGCATCCGAACCGTCGCGCTTCGTAGTCGGTGATGTTCCGGCGCGGCCTGGGTTCCTGACGAATACGACACCGTTCGACGCGGTCTACGACGAGGGTCTGCGGGTCGGCTACAAGTGGTACGACGCGGAGAAGAAGCAGCCGCTGTTCCCGTTCGGCTTCGGGCTCTCTTACACCACCTACGCGTACTCCGGGCTGAAGGTGGAGCCGGGCAAAGGACTGACGGTCACCTTCGATGTCAAGAACACCGGCGATCGAGCCGGCGAGGAGACCGCGCAGGTTTATCTTACGCTGCCGGCCTCGGCTGGCGAGCCGCCGCGGCGGCTGGTGGGATGGAGCAAAGTCGCTCTCGGACCGGGCGAACGGAAGAGTGTGACGGTAGACGTCGAACCGCTGTTCCTCTCGGTCTTCAGTGTGGTTCGGGGCGCATGGGAGATCGTTGCCGGCGACTACAAGGTCTGGGTCGGTCCGTCGTCGCGCGAGTTGCCGCTGAGCGCGGCGCTCCAGCTAAGCGGCAAGTAGCGACTGCGGGCCGGGGGCCGCTGATCGCTCTGACCTTCGTACTCACTGTCGACGATAAGGGTCGATTCCAGAAGAGCCGGGATATCGGCTGTTATGTAGGACTGCGGCCGAGGCGCAGCGATTCAGGCCAGAGTCAACCGCAATTACGAATCAGCAAGGAGGGCGATCCCTATCTGCGGACGATGCTGGTGCAAGGAGCGCACTATATCATCAGCCGTCGAGGACCTGATACCGATCTGAAACGATGGGGCTTGCACCTGGCTGAACATGGTGGCAAACGTGGAAAGAAGAAAGCGGTTGTGGCCGTTGCGCGAAAGCTCGGCATCCTGCTGCATAGGCTGTGGGTAACCGGTGAGGTGTACGAGCCATTGCGAAATGAGAATCTACGGATGGGACGGAAGAAAGTAGCCTGACAGAATTTGAAGCAAAATCGCCGAGTTCGGGTGACTGCGGCGTCGGCCAGGAACGAGAGCTTCCGGAAACGGAGGTTGTGCAGTTCGGCTCCGAGACGGCAGCACCCGTTTCCCATTGAGGACACCCAGCTGGCACCGGAGCAACAGCTCCACCAAGAGTGCGGATGGAAGTAGGGCGAGTCGGCGGTTGTGAAGCCCAAGGAAGGGCCGGGAGACTACTACGCCTCCCGTTGGTCGGCGACTGGCAGCCGCGCCAGCACCACCAAAAAACGTCCTTAGAGGATCACAATTGAGAGATCATCGTGCCTCCCGTTGGTCGGCAGTCGGGGGCAGCGGTGACACGACCAAATTAGCTCTTGACACGAGGCGGCCTTCTCATGGAAGTGCCCGACGATTCGTCCGGAGCCGTCGGTAGACAGCACGGTGCTCTGCTCGGTGTGAAGTCAATCCGCCCGAAGTGATGCCATGGTGTCCTCTGCCGAGGCGCGCTGAGCGATCCTGTGAGAACATCGAAACTATGCGCCTCCGCATTCTTGCAACTCTCTTCCTGATGGCGGCGTGGGCATTCGCCCAACCGGTCGCGCTTTCAGGATTCTCCGATGAGGGCACCTTCCTCCTGTACCTAAACGAGGAGCATCCCGGACGGATCGCCTTTTCGTGGAAGCCGGATGGGCGCTTCGAGAGCACGTTCGTCCTTTCGTTGTTCGGCGAGACCTCGCGCTCATCGTTGGCTCTCTCGCCCGATGCCGAGGGCCGGTGGGTACGCTCCGTGTTCGAGGACCGCCACGGAAAGAGCGTGATCGAGCGGAACGGCAGCGAGCTAACGCTATCGTCTCCCGAGAGGAGTGGAAAAGGAGTCCTACCCGAAGGCATGCTGGTGTTCGCGGAAACCTCTCCGGCGCTCATTAGCCAGGCCCTGCGCCGGTACGACTCTGCGAAAGACGGTAGCCAGACCTTTGGCTTGCTGGAGCTGACCAGGGACGAAGGCGGTCCGCTCACGCTGGAGCGCCAGGACGCGACGGAGCGCACCGTCGCCGGACGCACTCTGAGGCTGAACCATTGGCGGTATGCAACGATGGGCTGCGAATTACAGGTGCTGGCAGGCGAGGACGGGCGGGTGTACCTGGTGACGGGATTGCCGTGGTATACCGAGGCGGGAGTCTCCGAGCAACACGCGTCATATGTGCGGCAGGGCTACGAGAGCTTGCTGCCGGCGCCCGACGGTGATCCGCTGATCTCTCCGCCGAGATACGAAGTCAAGGTGGAGACCAACGTCAAAGTGCCCATGCGCGATGGCGTAAAGCTCGCCACAGATCTCTACCTCCCCATCGGCGCGCCTAGGGCCCCGGTCATCCTGGCGCGCACGCCGTACAGCAAAGAGGGGTCTGAGGTTCGCGGCTATTTCTGGGCGCGCCGGGGCTATGTTTACGCCATACAGGACGTACGCGGCCGCTTCGCCTCGGAGGGTCAATGGGAAGCCGTGATCAACGAGCCCAAAGACGGGTACGACAGCATCGAATGGCTGGCCCGCCAGCCATGGTCCAGCGGAAAGGTCGGGATGCTCGGCGGGTCATACCTAGGGTGGGTGCAATGGCTGGCGGCTATCCAGCATCCGCCGCATCTAGTCACCATCGTGCCGAACGTCAGTCCGCCAGACCCGTTCCATAACCTCCCGTACGATCACGGTGTCGTGTGGCTGATGCAGGCTCTACAGTGGCTTGACATGGTCGAGACGAACGCCAAAGACCCCGACGAGGTGCCTCAGAAAAACTGGGCGGGGCTCTTGCAATCGCTACCGGTCATCGATCTCGACAAAGCCGTCCTGGGCCGCCAGAGCCCAACCTGGCGCCACTGGCTGGCCCACCCGACCGCGGACGAATATTGGCGCGGGATCATGTTTCTCGACAAGCTGAAGGATATTCGCATCCCGGTGTTTCACGAGTCCGGCTGGTTCGATGGCGATGGCATCGGGACCAAGCTGAACTACCTGGCACTGGCCAAGAACGGGAGCGCCTTGCAGAAGCTGACCATCGGCCCCTGGGGGCACAGCGACACGGCCATGCGGAACTACGGCGGGTCGAGTTTCGGCTCCGCCGCGGTGATCGATCTGCATCGCGAGTATCTCCGCTGGTTCGACTATTGGCTGAAGGGCGCGGATAACGGCATTCTGAAGGAGCCGCTGGTCAGCATGTTCGTGATGGGATCGAACCGCTGGCTGCGCGGGCCGAGATATCCGCTGCCGGAGACGCGTTTCGAGAAACTCTACCTGGCGGGCGGCGGGCGCCTCAGCTTCACGCCGCCTACGGGCAACCAGCTGGCGGACCGCTACGTTTACGATCCCGGCGATCCGACCCCGGACCCGCGTGCCGCGGATTCCTGTCGGGACCTCGTCACTGCCGCCCGCAAGGATATCCTTGTCTACACTACGCCGGCCTTTGAAAAACCGTACACCATTGCAGGGCCCGTCAGCGCAGTGCTTTACGCCTCCAGTTCCGCGCGCGATACCGACTGGTTCGTACACCTGATGGATGCCGGCCCGGACGGCGGATGTTTCCCGCTCTGGGGCGATGGCACGGGCAAGGTGCGCGCGCGATATCGCAATTCGATGGTGAAGACGGAGTTGATCGAGCCGGGGAAGGTCTACAAATACACCATCGACCTTTGGCACACGGGCATAACCATCGCGCCAGGGCACAGGCTGCGAGCCGAAGTGGTGTCAGCCTCGTTTCCGGCATATTCTCGAAATTTGAACACTGGCGGAAACAACGAGCTGGACACGCGCTTCGTCTCCGCCAGCCAGACGATTTACCACGACGCACGGCGGCCGTCGTACATCCTTCTGCCTAGGATTTCCGAGTGAAAAAACACTCAGTTCTATTCGACTGCTCTTCCCTGATCATTTTGCCAAGCAGGCCGCTGGGTTGCCTGAGTTGTTTCCGAACTACACTAGCTCGTCGATAACTTGACTGGTCTCTGCCCCAAGCTTTGGTTCGGCCGAAGGTCATGATCTGCTCTTGGCACTGTGTCCTCTTTTGGTCGCGTAGCGTTTACCAACCCGGCCGGTCCGGTCGTATCACGCACTATTCGGAAACAGCGCGGCGGCCCGGCTTGCCTGCGAAATTGGCTACCGATGTTAGTACATAACACTCGCGTGGATCGATCTACTCGGCTAGCTGGTGCAGTCGTGGGCCGGTTGACCCACCGAGCACAACGTTCCCGATATCCTCCGAATCCTCAAGAACCTCGGCGCACGGTCGGCCTGCCACCTTATCTCGTTAGACGTGGAATTGGACGAGCGGCAGATGGACTTGCGAGAAGCACTGAGCGAAGCGGTCGGCAGGGGACAAGGCACGTGAACCTTTGCAAAACAGCTAAGATGAGTAGGTTATGGCGATAAACACGGTCTTTGGACACCATTAGCGATTTGGAGGCATACCTTGAATAATCGTTGGTGCGTTTTATGCTTGGCTATTCTCTTGAGAACGTTGCCAGTTCTAGCGCAGGATGATGCGGCAGCGGCACGAACTGCGGCGGGTTGCGGTTCGACCGCGGACATGTTCAACGTGCAGACGACGGACCTGAAACATCCCGTTGGGCAGGCGGAACCGGGCAAGGCGCTGGCGTACTTTTTTGTGGATCTTGTCACTGCGCCTACGATGCGTGTGGGAGTGGATGGAAATTGGGTGGGAGCGAACAACGGGAAGTCGTATTTCTTTTTTCAGGTTGACCCTGGAGAACATAATGTGTGCGCGGAGTGGCAGTCGGGAACCTTCAAGAAATCGTCGGAGCGGGTCGGGGAAGCGATGCATCTGACGGCCGAGGCCGGAAAAACATATTACATACGCCTGAACTTTAGCTACCAGCGGATGCATTTGGAGTTGTCGGATGAGGCGGAAGGACATTTCTTGATTGGGTCGTCATTGTTCGCGACATCGTCGCCGAAAAAGAAATAAGGCCTCGTCGGAGAAATCTGTGGGGCACCGATATGCCCCAATGGCGGCCGGAAGCTCGGCTCGCGCAACCCGTGAAGCGGGAGCCGTCCAATAAGGAAGCCCTTTGCGGGGCACGCCGGGCACTCTGCCTTGGCCTAACCGCAGGCGACCGATATGAGGTGATATCGCTTGCCAAAGTCGGACCGCGACGCCCGTCCGTGACGCCTTCAACATTCTCTGAGTCGGCGGCATTCAGGCAAGGCGGAGGCTTCGTCGGTGCGTCCGGCGCCCCCGAAGCCCTCCGCCCGGTCGAATCCTGCTATCCGCTAGGCTATTTTGCAGCCAATACACCCGCCGCGGCCTTTTCTTGCCCTGCCGCCAAGGCACCTGTTGCGGCCTGTTCGATGAAATGAGCGACAGCCTGCGGCTGCGACACATACACGGCGTGGCTGCCTTTGACCTCGACGACCGTTGAGCCTGCGCGCTTGGACATAGCACGCTGAGCGTCAGGCGGGATCATTTTATCGTCGGTAGAGACCAAGTACCAGCTTGGCTTTGTTCGCCACGCCGGCTGGGTGATCGCACCACTGAGCGCCTCGACACCCCACGGGACTTGGGAGTCGGCCATGAACGAGGCTGCCTCTGGACTCACGTCCCCGGCGAATGCGGCCGGGAACTTCGCCCTATCGAGGAGCAGGTATCCATCCTGAGGCGGCAGGATCGGTGGAACGGGCGCACCGGGCGGTGGATCTTTGATGAGCGTCGACACCGATTCGCCCTTGTCCAGTGCGAACGCTGTGATGTAGACCAAGCCAACGACCTTCGGATCGTTGCCCGCTTCCGTGATCACGGCTCCGCCATACGAGTGACCGACGAGGATCACGGGGCCATTCTGCGCGGCGATTGCACGCTTGGCGACCGCCACGTCGTCTGCCAGCGTGATGGTCGGATTCTGGACGATCGCGACCGTATAGCCGTCCTTCTTCAGGGCTTTGTAGACGCCCTCCCAACCGGACCCGTCCACAAAACCGCCGTGGACGAGAACGATGTTCTTCACAACTGTCGATGTGTTTGTTTGTGCCATAAGATCCCTTCCCATGCCGAACGTGATTGTCATGATCGCCAGCACACCGAAGATGAGTCGTGTCCTGACGTCGATTGCCATTGCGTTGCGCTTCATCGGATATCCCTCCTTGGATTTTTCTCGACATTCCCGCTAACATGCGCTTCCATCACTGCTGCCCGCTGACAGGGCTCATCGCGATCAGCCTGGCCATTCCGGACTCGATCAGACGCCGAAGCTGGAACATCGGGACACCCCGGCAGAGGCAAATCGGATACCACCCGCAAATGGCGTGTTATGAGCAGCGCACCCGCTCGCCGTAACGAACCACCGTGAAAGGTCCCGAAATCTCGTGGACGAATCGAGCCAAGGGCAAACCAGCGCATGAAATCCCACAGGCCTTCGGGCAGTGATAGAATTCGGCAGTTGCGCTCAGAGTGGTGCTGGACGAATCAGGACTTTTCCGGAGGGGCTGAAGAGCTTTCAGATGAGTAGAGTTTTTGTGTCCTCGCTTTCCGCTGGTGTCATCTGTGTCGGAATGTGCCTGCTTGCAGGGTGCCACTCTCGAACGCCGGCGCCCGCCATTGAGTTTTCGAGAATTCCGGAAGCCAATCCGGGGGGAGCCGATACGCAGGACATCATTGAAGGATTCGTCACGGGCGCCCAGCCCGGACAACGGCTCGTCCTGTACGCGAAAAGCGGGCGCTGGTATGTTCAGCCGTTGGTGACCCATCCCTTCACCAAGCTCACGGTCCAAGCCGCAGGCATGAAGTGGACCAACGCCACACATTTGGGGACAGAATATGCGGCGATTTTGGTCGACCAGGGATACCATCCTCGACCGGTGGTGGACGCGCTGCCAAAGCTGGGCGGACCGGCGGGGAGCGCGGTGGCGGCCATCGCGAGCACAAAGGGAGCCGCGTCTCCGCCGTCGAAGATGGTCGAATTCAGCGGCTACTCCTGGCGTCTTCGCGATGCCCCAAGCTCTCGCGGGGGCGTTAGCAACAACTACAACTCCAACAATGTCTGGGTGGACAAGCACGGCGCCATGCACATGAAAATCGCTCGCGCGGGCGACGACTGGACATGCGCCGAGGTCAGCCTGACGACGAGCTTGGGATACGGAACCTACAAAGCCACGGTCCGCGACGCATCCGGCCTGCCCGAGGCGGCCGTCTTCTCGATGTTTACGTGGGACTATGCTCGTCCCGAGGAAAGCAACGGCGAAATGGACATGGAATTTCGACACTGGCCGGACCGGAAGGAGAACATGGAGTATGTTGTTCCTCCCTACTATGTCGACCGGAACGCTATCCGCGGATTCATTCCACCCAGGACGGTGGTTCATTCGTTGCGCTGGGAACCGGGACGCGCAGCTTTTCAGAGCGTTCTCGCATCTAACCCTTCGGATAAGCCGGTAGCTGAGGCCGTATTCACGTCGAGCGTGCCCATCCACGGAATCGAGTCGTTTCGAATGTGCCTCTACATTGACCAGTATCACCGGATGCCGCTTCCGGAAGGTTCAGAGGTTGTGATTGAGAAATTCGAATACCTTCCATAAGGCGTCGCTCGGCGTCAGGGCGCTGCTCGGGGTCGTGCTTTGCGCCGTTTCGGCCCAGGCGCTCGACTCGCGACGCCCGTTGTCTGAATTTCGCCATGACCAATGGGGTATCGATCAGGGATTTTCATGGGGCGAGGTGCACGCGATTGCGCAAACCAACGATGGATACCTCTGGATTGGTACCGACCAAGGTTTGGTCCGTTTCGATGGCGAGAGCTTTCGCTTGTTGGATCAAAGAACTGCTCCAGCCCTCCCCGCCAGCCGCGTGCTTGGCCTGATTGCGGATAACGAGAACAATCTCTGGATTCGCTTCGCGGCCGAAGGACTCTTCCGCTACCGGAACGGCGCGATCAAAGACATGCTTGCGGGCGATTCCATTCATTCCATCGAAATGATGCACCGGCGCGCCAATGGAACACCAGTTTTTGAATCCACCGGGCATATCAGCCTGGCGGTTGAGCACGGAGTCATCAAAACGATTTCGTCGGGTATGGCCTCAGAGGCACCCGTTACGACGATAGCCGAGACCGCGGATGGGACGTTGTGGTTTGGCACTCGCGACGACGGATTGTTTTTCTTGAAGAAGTCAGAGGAACGGGTTCTAAGAACCAGTCTCACCTCGATGAAGATCAATTGTCTGACACCGGTGGGCGGCTTGGAATTGTGGATTGGCATGGACCACGGAGTTGCCCGCTGGGACGGCACGCGAGTCAGCAGGGATGGCCTGCCGATGGCCATTCGCGACGTTCAGGTGCTGAGCATGATCCGCGATCGCGAGGGCACTGTTTGGATTGGCACTTCGAAGGGATTACTGCGCGTGGTCTCCGGCGCCGTGACGAGTCTCGATAGCCGGGACGGGAGACCGCAGCGCGTGAACGCGCTGTTCGAGGACCGCGAGGGCACCATTTGGTTCGGCGACTCGCAAGGGGTGCAACGGTTGCGCGAGAACACCTTCGTGACTTACTCAAGTCTTCCGCCACCAGAGAACGTCTCCGAGAACAATGGCGCGCTGTATCCTGACGAAGCCGGGCGCTTGTGGTTCGCGCCGTCAACTGGCGGATTGTACTGGCGGCGCGATTTCACCGTGGAGCACGTCAAGAACGACAGCCTCGACAATGACGTCATCTATTCCATCGCCGGCGGGCAAAACGAGATTTGGCTTGGCCGGCAGAAAGGCGGATTGACGCGCCTTCGTCCAGATACGCAATCCACACAAACTTATACTGCCGCCGATGGCCTCGCCCCGGGCAGCGTCTATTGCGTGTATCGCAGCCGCGACGGCGCCATTTGGGCCGGCACACTCGGCGGCGGCGTCAGTCGCTTTCAAGACGGCCGTTTCCGAGTCATGACCATCGCCGACGGGCTCGCGTCGAATTCCGTCAATACGATTGAAGAAAGCATGGATGGAACCATGTGGTTTGCAACCACCGGCAGTCTGAGCGCGCTGTCCAACGGGCGATGGCACCGCTACACGACCGCGGACGGATTGCCGCCCCACGACATCGTCAGCCTCGTCGCGGATGGACCTGTTCTTTGGATCGGCACATCGGAGGGTCTCGCCGTTCTCCGCGACGGCCATATCATGGCGCTGGACGACGCGCC
>CAWJLI010000181.1:0-12242 GCA_963843095.1 Bryobacterales bacterium | reverse complement strand
CTACCTGGTAACGTTGCTGGTCAAGCTGGCCACCATGGCTGCCATCGCGAGCGTTTTGGCACGCTCCAACCGCTTTAAAGCCATGTTGATGCGGGAAAACCGCACGCTCGGCCAGCGGCTGGAACTGGCGATCTGGCTGAGCGTCGTCTTCGCTGCCAGCGTGGCCACGCGGGTGGCCGGTCACGATACGTACAATGGCGCGGACCTGGGCCTGGAGGGCAGCCTCATGGCGGGAATGCTGGGCGGCTACGTCACCGGCCTGGTTTCCGGAGTGCTCATCTCGCTGCCCGCGCTTTTCCCCGGGCGCGAATTCCTCACCCTGCCGCTGCTGGCCGGCGTGGGCGTGCTCGGCGGGCTGGTGCGCGACCTGGCCCCGGACCCCGAGGAAATCTGGCGCTTCTCCCCTTACTTCGATCTCAATATCTGGCGCTTCTTCAAAGAGAGCCGCAACTACCAGCGCACCGCGTTTCATCTGCTCCTGCTGGCCGCCATTCTGGTGGCGGAGTTTCTGCGCCAGATTCTCGCCCAATCCAACCTGGGCCGGGACGCCATGGCCAGCGTCTTCCGCCTCTCCCCCCCGGGCATCGACCATCCCCTGACCTGGGTGGCGCTCTACCTCACGACGGTTTTCGCCGTCACCATACCGCTGAAGATCTGGAACAACACCCGCAACGAAAAGAAGCTCGAGGAGCAGCAGCGCCTGCTGGTGGAAGCGCGCCTGGCCGCCCTCACCAGCCAGATCAACCCCCACTTCCTGTTCAACACCCTGAACTCCGTGTCTTCGTTGATCCGCACCGATCCCAACCAGGCTCGGGTGATGGTGGTGAGGCTTTCCAAGGTGCTGCGGCGCCTGCTGCGCAAACACGAGAACTTCAGCAGCCTGCGCGAGGAGCTGAGCTTCATCGAAGACTACCTGGCGATCGAGGTAGTCCGTTTCGGCGACAAGTTGCGTTTTGAAAAGGACGTGGCCGAGGACACCCTAGACATGCTGGTCCCCAGTATGCTCCTGCAGCCGCTGGTGGAGAACTCCATCAAGCATGGCATCGGCGGCAAGGTAGAAGGGGGTACCATCCGCATCCGCACCCGCCGCGGCGGATCGCGCCTGCAACTGCTGGTGGAGGACGACGGCGTGGGCATTCCGGAAGAAAGACTGGCCACCGTGCTCGACCAGGGAATCGGCGTCAGCAACGTGCATGAACGCCTGAAAGTACTGTTCGGCAACGACTACCGAATGTGGATCGACAGCCACCCCGGGGAGGGCACGCGCGTGCGGATCGAGGTGCCCGAGCTAGAAACCAACCTGGCGGCAGTTTCATAATTGTGTGAGGAGAACCTTTTGCCCAGACTCGAAGAACTGGTAAGCCAGTGGCCCGCCGGCGCGTTGCCGATGACGCTGGCCGAGCGGACCCGCCGCATCTACGATCATCTCGCGGCAATCTACCCGCTTTCCACCATGCTGTTCCACTCGCGCGCGCACGGCCGCGCGCTGGCCCGCTCCGGCGTGCGCGACGGCATGAACGTACTGGAAGCCGCCACCGGCAGCGGCGAAATGTTCCGCCGTCTGGTGAAGGTGAATCCTACCGGCGCCACCATTGGCTTCGATCTGTCGGCCAACATGGCTGCCCGCACGGGGCGCCAGGCCCGCCGCCGTTTCCCCGCCGCCCGAACTCTGTGCCAGGCCGTGGACGCGCGCCAGATGCCCTACCGCAACGAGACCTTCGATGCAGCGTTTTGCTGCTATCTGCTCGAACTGCTCTCCGGCGAAGATATCGCCCGCACCCTCGCCGAGTTTCATCGCGTGCTCCGGCCCGGCTGCCGGCTCGCCTTGGTGCTGATCGGCCAGAATACCGCGCTCTTCAACTCCGTCTACAAAGTGGCGGGCCGGCTCGCCCCCGCCTTCTGGGGCCGCCAAGTGGAGCGCCGGGTTCCGGAACTCATCGAGTCGGCGCAGTTTCGCTTGCTCGAAGATCACTTTGTCCGCCAGATTTACTATCCGTCTCGCGTGCTGATCGCGCAAAAATAATCGTGGCGCAGCCTGTCGAGGCTGCAGAGCCGAGAGTCATCTCGGCTTTTCTTCCCGGGCGATTATCCAGCGCGGCCAAGAAAAGCCGAGACGACTCTCGGCTCCGGCTGGACAGCTCGCGCCACGGCTAGCCTGACGCCGGCCGCGTGTCTTGCAGTATCGCCGCCCAGCCTGGATAGCCGCGCGCCGCCGAATACGCATCCTCTTCCAGTTCGAACGCGATGTCGAGCCGTGCGCCGGGGACGAACTCGGCGGCGCGGCATGCGAAATTCCATGCCTTCAAGGTCAGGCTGCGGCCGTTCTGGCGCACCGCAATGCGCAGGTGCTTGTCCTTCATCACCACCGGCACTGCGGCAACCTCGACGGCGCGCGCGGCGAATAAGGGCGGCGGATTTCCGTGCCCGAAAGGCGCCAGGGCGAAGACATCCTCAAGCGCGGCTTCGTTGATTTCGCCGAGATCGACCACGGCGTCAATCTCCAGCCGAGGCGCAAAATCCTCCGCGCTCAGCCGCGCGGCGGCATACGCGTTGAAGCGCTGGCGGAACTCACCCACGCGAGCCGGCTCCAGCGTCACCCCGGCGGCATATTTGTGACCGCCGAAATGCAAGAACAAGTCGGACATCGATTCCAGCGCGTCCAGCAAATGAAAGGCCGGAATGCTGCGGCCGGAACCTTGCGCCATGCCATCTTCTTCATTGCGTCCGAGCACGAACACCGGCCGGTGCAGCCGCTCCACCAGCCTGCTGGCAACGATGCCGAGCACGCCGCGGTGCCAGTCCTCCGCGTAGTAAACCAACGCCGCGGCCGCGTCCACCACTGGCAACTGCTCGCAGGCGTCGCGAATGGCGTCCTCCACCTGCCGGCGCTCGGCGTTTTGATCGTGAAGCTGTTGCGCCAGCGCGCGCGCGCGCGCCGGATCGGCCGTCAAGAACAGCTCGATGACACCTTCCGCGGTATCCATGCGGCCGGCTGCGTTGATGCGCGGCGCAATTTGAAAGGCTGCCTGGCGCGCGCTGGGCGCCTTGCCGCGGCAGAAACCGGCCACCTCCAGCAGCGCCTGTAGGCCGTGGTTGCGCACCTCACCCAGGCCGTCGAGCCCGTGTTTCACCATTACTCGGTTCTCGCCCAAGAGCGGCACCACATCGGCCACGGTAGCAATCGCGACCATCTTCAACAGCGATTCGGAGATGCGCGCCAGTCTTTCCGCAGGCCAGCCGGAGCGGGCCAGCAAAGCCTGCGCGAGCTTGAAGGCTACGCCGGCGCCGCAGAGGTCTTTATTCGGATACGAGCAGTCCCGGCGGTTGGGGTTGATTACCGCCAGCGCCGGCGGCAGTTCGGCTTCCGGCAAATGGTGGTCGGTGACGATCACCGCGATGCCCAGCTCCGCCGCCCGCACCACCACTTCCGCTGCGCGAATGCCCGTATCCACGCTCACAATCAGCTTCACGCCGCGTGTGGCCGCAACCTCCACCACTTCGGAGCGCATGCCATAACCATCTTTCAGGCGGTGCGGCACATGATAGACCGCGCTGCCGCCGGCCAGGCGGATCGCGGTCACTAGCAGTACCACGGCGGTGATGCCATCCACGTCGTAATCGCCGTAGATGAGGATCCGTTCGCCGGCCGCGATGGCGGCGCGCAAGCGCTCAACCGCGGGCTCCATGTCGCGCAACCCGAACGGGTCATGCAGGTCGCCGAGCGAAGGATGGAGAAAGCGGCGGGCCGCTTCCGTATCGGTATACCCGCGCGCCGAAAGCACCTTGGCGGCCAGCGAGCCGACGCCCAGCGCTGCGCTCAAGGTTGCCACGCAGTCGGATTCGGGGCCGGGGAACAGCCAGCGGGCAGGGGCGCCAGGGGCCCTCGCAGGCGTCACCATGGCTTCCAAGCCACAGCGTGACGGGTAGGGCGGACCATCGCCTTTTGTGGTCTGTCACGCCCCGCGATAGCACGACACCCTGACAGACGACGAAAGCCGATCGTTTGTCCTATCTCTGGCTTGCATTGAGATGCCATCGACAACTCTAGGCCGTCAGTTCTTCGAAAAGTAGCCGGGCAGCGAATCGGGTTCGTCGTCTTCGGGCGTCCGCGACAGAATTTCGTCTTCGATGCCGCCGAATTCGTCGTACCAGTCCGGCTGCAATTCGTACACGTAGAGGCGCGAGTCGTGATCGAACGCCAGCTCCAGCGAGCAGGTCAGGCCGGTAAAGACGCGCAGTTCGCGCAAGCGCGATTCGTACTCGCGGCGCTCCTCGCGGCTGAGCTCGCAATCGTCGAGCTGGGCTTCCAGCTCATCGATATCCGAAGCCTCGAATTCGGCGGAGGCGAAAAGGATCAGCTTGGCGCCGCACTTCTGCGCGACGTCGAGAAACGCCTGGAAGTCGGGATGCTTTTCGGTGTCCCACAGAACCAGTCCCAGCCCTTCCAGACCGCCCGGCCGGTTGTGAAAAACGGCAAAGCCGGCCGAGTCGAGGTACTCCAGAATTTCGCGCTTGAGCGTATCGAGATTTAAATCCACTTGGGGCTAGCCTCAGGCCTGAACCAACACCAGAATATCAGAGGGACTGGCCAGGTCGCGGGCGGAGGGCGTGACGATCGTCCTCGGACCGACAAAAATCTTGCGTTTTTCCTTGATGGCATCGCGCACGTCGGCTTCGCACACGAAATCCGTCGGCGTGGGCGCGGTCTGTGGTGGCGCCGGCGGTGGCGCGTGCTCCGGCGCGGGCGCTGTCAGTCATGGGTAGCCGCCGCTCGAATCGCCACCGCGGCGCGTCAAGAAACGGTCCACCACGCTGGCCGCCACGTTCGGCACCACCGAGGAAGTTACCTTGGGCGCCGGCAGAGCGCACGACGCGTTACAGGACGGTCCGCCCGGAGCCGCAACTGCCGCGCCCCGCGAGGCCAGGTAGCGCTCCACCGCCGCCACCACGGCGTTGCGGTCGATTCCGATTGCCGGGCCGGCGGCGGACACGCCGGCCGGCGCCTGGTTAATATCCATCGGCATCTCGAAGGCCTCTTCCGGCTTGCGAACTACGTACGCCAGGCGCTTGACGTTGATCAGGTGCAGCGGACCCACGTTGTCGGATGTGATGTTGCCCGCGATGGCTCCGCAGCCGAGCGTCATGCCGGGCAACAGGTTGGTGGTGATGCCGGTCGAACCCTGCGGCGCGGGCGTATTCACCAGCACCCGCATCGCCGGCATGCGCGAGCCGTACTCGCGGGTGCGCGCATCGTCGCGCGAGTAAATCACCGCCGTGTGGCCCAGTCCGCCGAACTTCAGCAGCGCGTGGCACGTATCGAGCGCTGCCGCAAAATCGGCAACCCAGATCAGCGCCAGCACCGGCGACAGCTTTTCCATCGAGAGCGGGTGCTGTTTGCCCACCCCTGCCACCTCGGCGCAAATGATGGAAGTGTTCGGCGGCACTTCGAAACCCGCCATGCGCGCCAGTTTGGTTGGCGCCTGACCCACGCACTGCGGGTTGATGCTCCAGTTGGGCATCACCAGCAGCTTGCCCAGCGCTTCCTTCTGGGCGTCGTTGGCGATGTATGCCCTGCTCGCCTTGAGCAACGCCAGAATGCGGTCGCGCAGCGAGCTTTCCGCCACTACAGCCTGCTCGCTCGAGCACACCGTGCCATAGTCGAAACTCTTGCCGGCGACGATCTTGGGGATGGCATCTTCCAGGTCGGCCGATGAGTCCACCAGCACCGGCACGTTGCCCGGCCCTCCGCCGAATGCAGGCTTGCCGCTCGAATAGGCGGCCTTGACCATGCCCGGTCCGCCGGTGGCCAGGATGACGCCGGTGCGCTCATGCCGCATCAGCGCGGTGGTGCCTTCGAGAGTGGCCGTGTCGATGCACTGAATGATGTCTTCGGGCGCGCCCGCCGCCACCGCCGCCTGATACAGGATGCCGGCCGCGGCGCAAGTGCATTTGTGGGCGCGCGGGTGCGGGCTGATCACGATCGCGTTGCCCGCCTTGAGTGAAATCAGAATTTTGTAAAACGCCGTCGAAGTGGGATTGGTGGTGGGCAGAATCGCCGCGACTACGCCCACCGGAACGCCGAACTCGACGATCTTCTCTTCCGGCAGTTCGCGCAGCAGGCCCATCGTTTTCACGCCCCGCATGCGGCGCGGCAGCCAGTCGCAGTTCAGCAGGTTCTTGATGTACTTGTCTTGGGCGTTGCCATAGCCGGTTTCTTCAACCGCCATTTCGGCCAGCCGGCGGGCGTTCGCGCGCGCCGCCGCAGCGGCAGCTTCGACAATCACATCCACCTGTTGCTGGGTATAGCTCCGGTATTTGAGCGATGCCTGATAGGCCTTGTCGACCTTGGAACGGACCTCCTGAATGGACAGAAGATCTTTATCGGCAAGCATGGACCGCTACTTCTTCAGGCCGCCGTGGGGCAGGGCCTTTTCCACTTCCTCGTGCGGGTTGGGAATGACGTGAACGCTGACCAGTTCGCCGACGCGCCGTGCCGCTGCGGCGCCCGCATCGGTGGCCGCTTTGACCGCGCCCACGTCGCCGCGCACGGTTACCATCACCAGACCGGCGCCGACGAATTCCTTGCCGGTCAGAACCACATTGGCGGTCTTGACCATGGCATCGGCGGCTTCAATGGCGGGGACCAGCCCCTTCGTCTCGATCATGCCGAGGGCTTCCATTACATCCTCCAAACGAGTGTGAACTCACTAACCTAACACACTTTCGGACCAACAGGCTCAATGGTGGAGCGTTCGGGTGCGGGACATGAAAGTTGGCCTATGCTGGTTTTCTCTTTTTGCGGGATAGAGCCTAGCGTATATGATACGCCAGGTGGAGGCGCCTCGTTCATGCCCGATTCTTTGCCTGCACTGGAAGCCCAAAGGCAAGCCTTGCTCGATCAGATTTCCCGTTTGGGTGACTTCCGCCCAGGCTCCATCACCCCCACCCATGGCCACTGCGGGAATCCCCATTGTCACTGTCATCTGCCCAACCACCCCGGCCATGAGCCGAATGACCGGCTCACGTACAAACGCAAAGGCAAAACCGTTACCGAGACCTTTCCCACTGCCGTTGCGCAGCGCAAGGCCCAACGCGAAATCGCCGAATTCCGCAGGTTTCAACAGTTGAGCCGCACCCTTTTGGAGGTCAATGAGAAGATCTGCCATCTGCGGCCAGTTCCGGAAACCGCTGTGGAAGGTCAGGGGAAAAAACGGCCGGGGCTGTCCAGCAAGAAGTTGCCTCGGAAATAAAGACTCTGTTGAAGATCGTCTGCGAGTCTACGCAAGGTTGGCAGCGTGGATCTGGAGGCAGTCGAGGGAGCCACGCGCTCCGCCGTCCATCGCGCCGGTGCGGCTCTGCTGGCGCACTTCCGCAGCCGCAACCTCTTTGTGGGTTCCGGAGTGATCGAGGCAGCTTGCAGGACCGTGATCGCTAAATGCCTCAAACAATCGGCAATGTTCTGGACCGTTCGCGGAGCCAACGCCATCATCGCTCTCCGCTGCACCCGCCTCAGCCGAGAATTTGAGGACTACTTGGCGTCGCGTTCAAAAGCCGCTTGATCAACTTCTATGTCCCGCACCCGGGCGCGATCAGCTTCGCAACTCCACCACCTTAGGTCCCTCCGCTACCCGGCAGTCGGCCGGTTGGGGGCCGCAGCGAGCTACCGTCCGAGCGCAGGCAGAGCGGCCATGATCAAGGGCTGCGAGACAGGGTGCGAGCCGCCGGCTTCGTTTTCAAGCGTCACGGCGACGGCCGCCGTAACGGCTACGTCCACCGGGCCCGGCTCGATGTGAATGGCCGTGTCGTCGTTGCGCGACTGGAACAGGCCGGCAGGGCGGGGGACTCCGCCCTTGGGGATGATCCACATTTCGTAGATCCTGCCCGCCGGCGCGGGCGGCAGATGCGAAGCGATCAGCATCACGCCGCGGCTCGGGTTGACGATAACGCGCCCGGTGGGCTGCGCGGGCCGGTCCTGACCAAATGAAACCTCGGTGGCGCCGGGCGTACTTAAGATCACCAAGGATTCCTGCAAGCGGCGTATCTCGGTGGTCTGATCGCCCAACTTTCGGCGCAGGCGCAGACTCTCTTCGGCGTACTGGCGCTCGCGCCCGCTGAAATACACGGCGGCGGAAAGGCAAAGCAGTGCGGCCGCGGCCCAGGCAAGGGGCCACCCGTAATGCCGCTCGGAAACTCCTACCGAAGCCAGCAGGCGGCGGCGTAGCCGGAGAGGCGGAGTGGCGGCCGGAGCCGAGGCACACAGCGCCGCGACCAGACCCAATGCTTGCTGAACGCCGCCGGCGCACGCCGCGCAGCGCCGATCCAGGTGAGCGCGGATATCGCTCCGTTCGGGCTCTTCGGCCAAACCCAGCGCATAGAGTTCGTAATGGTCGCGCAACTCCTCGCAGCTCATTGGGCCACTCCGACTTCCATCGCCTTGCGCAGTCCGGCCAGCGCGCTGCGGACCCAGATCTTCACTGTGGCAGGCTGCTGTCCCAATTTGGCCGCCATCTCGTCTTGCGAAAGCCCGTCAAAACAGGCAAGCTCGATCACCTGCCGCTGGTTCTCCGGCAACTGGGCCAGTGTCTGCTTGGCCCGCCTCACCTGCTCCGAAAACGAGACGCCGGTTTCCAGGCCGGCACACTGCCGCAGGTCCTCGTTCTCTTCGGAAGCCGCCAGCTTGCCGCTGCGTCCCTTCTGGGATCTCACGTAGTCGATCGCCCGCTGGCGCGCCCCAGCAAGCAGCCAGGGCCCCACCGCAACTTTGTGCTCGTCGAAGCTTTGAGCCCGGTTCCAGAGGCGGAGGAACGTTTCCAGGACCAGCCCCTCTGTCACTGCCTGATTCCGCACGATGCGCAAGACCGTCGCGTAAACCGGGCGTCCGTAACGATCATAGAGCTGCGCCAGGGTACGAGGGCCCCGCCGTTCCGTCCGCTGCAGAATATCTCCGCCAGCATGAGTAGCTTCTGTCGCCATAATCAGCGTCGCAGGAAACACCAGGAATCTTTCTGGCGTGCCCTCTGTAGTATACGAACAAAGCCCCGTGGACGGATGGCCGCGGACCTGGCAGTCAGTAAATCGGGTCTGCTATGGTACTATTTTGAATGCAGGCCCTCGTATCGCGCCGGAGAGGTGGCTGAGTGGTCGAAAGCAGCGGTTTGCTAAACCGTCGTAGGGTCATAAGCTCTACCGGGGGTTCGAATCCCCCCCTCTCCGCCAGCTCAATAGTTTACCGACAATCGGATTATTACGTTCGGCCCCGTCGCGGGTACGCCGTGATGAAGAACGGGCAGACCCTTGCGGAAAACGTGGCGAAGAACCCCGGTCTGCTGCTGGGCGACGGCAGGTGAACCTTAAGATTAACTTCCATTATTCCGAACTGTATGACAGTGAGGACGGGAAATCGTCAAGGTATTCGAATGTCGTTCTCGGATGAGGCCACTCGCCCGAACAGCTCACGACCAGATGGCGGTGATACAGCCGACAGGTCTCCTTTCCTGGGCCGTTCCAGCGCGGTCCAATCAAGAAGATGAGCAGACGCTCGACATCATCGATCAGATGCGGAGTAATGCGCCTGGTCGCGTGGAATCCGGTGATGAGCGGTTTGGTGCCGATGCCTTCTCGCTTCGCCAGTCGCTCCAACCACTTCTTTGATTGACAGGACCAGCGGCTCCCGATCGTCTGACGCTCAGCCTTTCCGATATAAAGGATCTCCCGCCCTCTCAGTTTGCGGAAGAGGTACAGGGCATGGGTCGCGCGCAGGGTCAACTTATCCGCAAGCCGCCAGTGCAGTTCAATCTCATCTGTCGGCTCGCGCCGGTAATTCAAAGACGACATTTATCCCCGACTATACCATCCCATCACTCTTCACCACCCCTGAGCAAGTTCTGCCAAAAATGCACCATACGCCTCGACCCGAGGATGGACGACACGGCCCTCCGCCGTTGCGGGAAGTTCCACAACGTCCCGAGCGAGGTCGATCCGCAGTTCTGTCGGCGGTGCATGGGCGAGGAGGTTCCGACGGGAAAGCCATCGGGAGAGGAGCCGTCCGAGGTCGAGGACGGCGAGGAAGAGGAAACCAATGAACCTGTCCTATGAGCGAGCACGACGCGCAGAAGGCGATATTGGATTGGCTCGCCTACCGCCGCATCTTCCACTGGCGCAACAACAGCGGCGCGATGGTGAGCGAGTACAAGGGCAGGACGCGCTTCATGCGGTTCGGTTCGGTCGGAAGCCCTGACAACTTCGCAATGCACAAGGGCGTGTGCTACGGCATCGAGGTCAAGGCGGAGAAAGGGAAGCAGAGCGACGCGCAGAAGGAGTTCCAGGTGAGGTTCGAGGCGGTTGGGGGTGTGTATGTGCTGGCGAAGGGGATAGACGAGGTCGAGAAAGCTATGTAGCCGTCTCCGGTTCTTTCGGCAGTATGAATCCGATGGAGTTCTTCTTCGCTACTCCCTTTACGATCTTGCAGGTGAGTTTTGATGTCCTGGACATTCTCAATCCGATGAGTCCTATTGTTCTCATCATTGAGTCCGGAAACTATCGCCAGATGCCAAGTCGGGAACTCGAATGTATCGACGCGGATTCGTTCTTTCCCTGCATCGCAGTAAACCACAAGGCTCTCGCCCTCTTGTAGATTTGCTTCGAACGTCCGCACCTTTTCCTGGATGACCGCGACCAGATTCTCTCCCTGTTGTGCGACCATCTCACGCATCATGTCCGCTGTCCATTCAGCGGTTTCCCGCGGGATGTTTCGTAGCACAGGCATTTGCGGCAACGCAGGCGGTTCATATCGGAACGCATCCAGTGCCGTCAAGGGATTCTTAAACGGATCGTCCATGGATACTCCTTCATCCGCGAGTGTCACAGTTTTATCCGCCCACGGCGTGTTGATATTTTCGCCGCAACCGGTAAACTTATAATCAATCCCTCCCATGCAAGCCGAGTCGAAACAGTTCACCGAATACGATATCACCGTCGAGGCCATGCCCTTCGGCGCTCGGGAGAAGTGCCCGCGTCTGCTTTCCAAGACTGACCCAGGCGGTCTATACCCGAGTCACGGAGGGCAGGTAAGTACCCTCCGGACGATTCGTCAGAAACATCGTGGGTTGATTCCGGCTCAGCAAGCTTGCTGACGGCAGTCCTCCCGCCGCATCGGAGGGCAGCGCTCGCCTGCAAGGGTTTCTTACCGGAAACCGAATTCATTAAGTATCGAGAAAAACCGGGCCGGCTGCTCTAGCCACGGATAATGACCGCAATCGTCGATCACCTCCAGCCTGGCTCCTGGAATTGTCTGCTGAATATCTTGTGAGACGCTTAGCGGCATGGGATCGTCCATGCCGTGAATGATCAATACCTTCGCGTGGAGATTGCGTAAGGCCGGACGAACGTTCCAGTTCCGCTCCTTGAGGTCCGCGAGAATTACCGCAGCCGCCGGTTCATTGATCGGATCAGTCTCGAAGTACTTTGCCAGTTCTTCGGCGCGCCTGCGATCGTGAAACGCTGCGGCAGACCGGAGGTGCGATATTTCGGACTTCGTCTGCTCGGACATTGGGGGTGTACCCGCGCTCGCCATGAGCGTATTCAACCGCTTCTGCTCTTCGGAGGTAAGAACGAGTTTGAGCCGCGCGGCCGCGCCTGCCGCGTGCAATGGAAGAAAGGTGAGATCCAGCCCGCCGCTGTCGACTAACACCATGGACTCGATCCGACTTGGATGAGCGGCGGCGTACGAAATGGCGAGCATGCCGCCCCAGGAATGGCCCAGCAGATTGAGTTTCCGCAACCCAAGGTGCATTCGCAGCGCATCCAGGTCTGCGACCAGCTTCTCCAGATTCAAGGTGGTGCGGTTATACTCACCGAGTTTGGAAAGCCCCGTTCCACGCTGGTCCGGGAGAATGACGCGATGGGCCACCGCCAGAGCGTCCCCAATCGGCTTCAAATACCCGTGCGCAAGTGCGTACCCCCCGGCAAGTAGCACAACAGGTGGACCGTTGCCTTTCTCGAAATAAGCCAGGGTAGTTCCATCGCTCGATCGAAAGTAGTGCGCGCGCTCCATGGGCGGTGGCGGGCTCGGAGATGCACAGAGTTGTCGGGCAAAGGCCACGGCGAGACTCACGCAGAGTACCGCCACGCGCGGCGGTGTCATGCCCAAATGTTAGCAGACGATAGTCAACGAGGAGGGCCCCTGTTCGCAGTTCTGTTCGGATGGTCGGGGGGCCCAGAAACTGGCGCTCTTCTAAGGCCAG
>CAWJLI010000180.1:0-9236 GCA_963843095.1 Bryobacterales bacterium | reverse complement strand
GTTCGATATCGGTAGATGTTTTCGGCTCTTTCTGGAAGGGGCGCTTGTGGTCCGCGCCTCGGGGCCTTACTCGGTTCTGAGCGCTGTCATCGGGGAAATGGATGCGGCGGCGCTGGCCGGAACTAGCGCCGCGACCAGGGCGCAGATCGCGAGGGCGATGGCCGCTACTGTCAGCGCGAGCGGGTCCCAAAACGAAACGCCATACAGCTGGCTTGAGATCAGGCGTCCGGCCAGCACGGCGAGCGGGATGCCCAGGCCGAGCCCGACGGCCACGCGTACGAACGCCCCGTGGAGTACGTGTCGCACGACCTCGGCGCGATTGGCGCCCAGCGCCATGCGAATGCCGATCTCATTCGTCCGCTGCGCGACCGTGTAGGCGGTCATGCCGTAAAGTCCGACCGCGGCCAGCAGCAGAGCCACGGCTCCGAAGAGTCCGGCGAGAGCGGCAACGGCGCGTTCCTGATCGAAGGTGAGAGCGACCTGCTGCTCCATGCTCCTCACGCTGATGATCGTCAAGTTCGGGTCGACTCCCGCCAGGGTGCGGGTCAGCTCCGGTTCGAGTGCGCCAGGCGGGACACCGGTCACCAGCATGATTCCCCCGATGAAGTGCGACGCCAGTTCGACTCTCTTCATGATGTTGTCGTTGTAATCGACGTTCTGCGCGAGAGGCACATAGAACATCGGCATCGCCGGCTTGGTGAGACCCCACCCAGCGAACTTCGCGTCCCGCACGATCCCGACGATCCGGAAAGTGCCGGCGTTCTGGGGAAGATCGAGGCCGAAGTGCTGTCCGAGCGGATCTTCGCCGGCCTTGAAGAAGCGCTTCACGAAAGCCTGGTTGACGATCGCGACCGGCGCCGCCGTTTCGTTGTCGGCCCTCGTGAAGTCGCGCCCCCGCAGCGCGCTCATGCCGAAATTCCGAAGATAGTCGGCGCTAACCCGGTCCCAGGAGGCACCCGCCTCATCGCTCATCTTCGGTGCGGGATGGCCGGACACGAGGATGAGCTCACCCCAGTTGTTCGTCAGTGGGTTGTACAGAGCAAGACCCGAGCCCTTCACGCCAGGCAGCCGGTTCAGAGATTCCTCCAGCCGCTGGTAGAGCGCCTGCAATTGCGGCTCCGTGTAAGTAGCTGGTGGTCTGTTGAGCGAGACCACGACGCGGCCGTCCGTCCGATAGCCGAAGTCCTGGTGCTCCAGTCTGTCGAGACTTCGCGCCAGCATGGTGGCACCGGCAACCAGCACGACGGACAAGGCGGCCTGCACGACGAGCAGTGCCTTACGGGTGAAACCGGAATGATCGGCAATGCCGCGGCCCGCGCCGCGCAGAGCCTCCACCGGGTCGGTTCGGGCGGCGAACCAGGCCGGAGCGGCGCCGAAGAGTATCCCGGTCAGAAAGGACACCGCGAACGCCGCCCCGAGCACAAGCGGCGACGGCAGGATGCTGATCGGGAGGAAGTGCGCGCCGCGGAACGCCAGCGCCAGTAGCAGACGCGCTGCCGCCGCCGCAACGACAAGACCGGCAATGCCACCGGCAACCGCCAACAGCGTGCTTTCCAGAAGAGCCTGGAAGACGATTTGCCGCCGGCTGGCCCCGACGGCGATGCGCAGGGCCCTCTGCTTGCGGCGCGCCACCGCGCGGACCAGTAGCAGGTTGGCGACATTGCTGCAAGCAATCAGCAGCACCATCGCGCAAACCGCCATCAGAATCCGGAGGCTGCGGCCGTACTCCTCCTTCATCTCCGCGACTCCGGCTCCCGCCGACACCACGTCAATCACCTGCTTGGGAAGTACCCGGATCAGGTCCGGCATCCAATCGGACGGATAGCCGGAATCGTACTGTAGCCACCGCCGCAGGATTCCGGTTAGGCGCGGCGCCATGCCCGCCGTGGAAGCACCCGGATGCAAGCGGCCGATGACGCGCAGCCATGCAGCGATAGATTGATGCAGCAGCGTGCTATCTCCGGCGAGCATGGGTTCCTGGTGAACGGGGACCCAGATATCGGGCGGGTCGCCGCGCAGGGTGTCGCCGAAGAATCCCGGCGGCGTCACGCCGACCACGGTGAAGGGATGTCCGTCGACAGCGAGAGTGGAGCCCACCAGCGACGGGTCGGCTCCGTAGTCCGCCTGCCAACAGTGATGGCTGATCACCACCATCGGAGGAGCGGACGGCTGGTCGTCTGCGGGCGTCAGCACGCGCCCACCGAATGCCCTCACGCCAAGCGTATCAAAATAGTTGCCCGTCACATACTCGGACCGCAACGGCCTGGCGGTGTTCGTGGTGCCTTCCCGCCGTACACTCAAGCGGGCTCCCCCCGCCTGGAAGGCGGCTACTTGTGCGAATTCCGGCGTCTCTGTCTTCAGGCGCTCATAGAAGGGGTACGTGAACATTCCCCAGCGGTCTTGCGGCCCGCCCTCCACGCAGCAATTGTCGCCGTCGCCGATACGATACAGCAGCGCGGGATCGGAAACTGGCAGGGAACGCAGCATGACCGCATGAATCAAGGTGCCGATTGCGGTGGTTCCGCCAATGCCCAAACCCAGCGTCAGTACTGCGGAGGATGTAAACACCGGCGACAGCCAGAACTGCCGCAGGGTGTATTGTAAGCTTGCCAGCAGATTCTGCATTCGACCAGCCCGGCAGATTGGTTGTGGCCGGGAAGCCGCGTCTAATGCATGAAAGAAGTCCTGCTTCATCCCCTGGCTTATTTACTGTCGCCCCAGGAAAAGGTTACGCAACAATCTCGGTTTTCTGGCAGGACGTCTTGGGTCGTGGAAAAGTGGCTCGGAGCAGGCGATATTCGCTATTATCGGACACTGTTTTCCGTCGAGCCGGCGTTCGCCACGCGGAAGCCGAAAGTCCAGCCGATCCGGCTACTGCCCCCCCCGCGGGCTATGGCACTTCCCCCAACCGCACCCGCAGACCCTGATAGATCCGGTACGTCGCACTGTCCCGGTTGGCCCGCCCACTC
Organism: Bryobacterales bacterium; assembly: GCA_963843095.1. Classification (GTDB taxonomy): domain Bacteria; phylum Acidobacteriota; class Terriglobia; order Bryobacterales; family Bryobacteraceae; genus Bog-375. The sequence continues at coordinate 6,267 of CAWJLI010000180.1, read as the reverse complement.
TGCACCATGCCCTTCAGAATCGGAAGCGCCTTCTTCGGTGCACGTTCGGCTAGCACATACGAAAACGCCATCTCCGGTTGTGCCGCTTTGTTCTCGCTGTCCTGCGTCTTCCAGTTTGCCTTGGCGAAGCCGGCGAGCGCTTCGTCTACCGCAGGATCCTTGGCGATCAATGCCGCCCAAATCAGGAGCCGAAGCACATTCCGCCCCGTGGCCGTCAGCCGCAACGGCTCGCCCGCGCTGAACGGGGCACACCACTCCGTGAACCGCCGCCGGAATGCCTTCACCCCGATCTTCGGAAACGTCGCCTGCGCAGGCGTGAACCACTTTTTAGTCGGCTGCTCGGTAGTCGTCAGGGGCGTGCGTGAATGCGCTTGGCGGCAACGCAGGCGCCGATTGCAAGCATCGCCAGCAGCATCAGAACCCATGTCGGCGAAATCGGCGTACCCGTTGGAAAGAATGACCCCGGGATTGCGGCCCGGTCGATGGCGCCCGCCCCGTAAGTGCCGCCGGTGAACCAAATGGCCCCATCCGGCCCCGCCACAGGGAAATTCGCGGTACCGGTGGTTGGGTATTGGCTGGCGGCGCCGGCCGTGGTGATGCGCGCAAGTGCATTGGCACAGGCGATCCACAGCGCCCCATCCGGCCCTACCGCGATGCCGACGGGGCTCGCCGAAGGCAGCGGGTATTCGGTGAATTGGCCATTCGTGGTGATCCGCCCGGCTATTCCACTTCTGCCCTCCGTGAACCAGAGCGCCCCGTCCGGCCCCGTTACGATGCCGACGGGTCCACTGTTCGCTGTCGGGACGGGGTACTCGGCGACTGAGCCGCCGCTGGTCGCGATCCGCCCGATCTTGTTGCCCTTGAATTCTGCGAACCACAGCGCCCCGTCCGGCCCTGCCGCGATTACTTGGGCCTGGCTGTTCGCCGTCGGTATGGGATATTCGGTGACCGGGCTGCCGCTGGTGGGAATCCGGCCGACCTTGTTGCCAGCCTGCTCAGTGAACCAGAGAGCCCCATCCGGTCCTGCCGCGATCCCGAAAGGGAAACTTCCCGCCGTCGGTATGGGGTATTCGGAGAATGCGCCGCCAATGGTGATCCTGCCAATCTGATTGGCATTCGATTCGGTAAACCACAGCGCCCCGTCCGGCCCCTTCACGATCAAGGAAGGCCCGCTGGCGCTTGTCGGCGTGCCATATTCGGTGAAGGCACCGGCAGTGGTGGCCCGCCCGATCTTGCCGCTCTGGTATTCGGCGAACCACAGCGCCCCGTCCGGCCCCGCCGCGATGCCATAGGGGCCGCCGCTTGCCGTCGGTAGGGGGTACTGGGTGAAGGAGACTTGGGCCGAAGTAACACCCGTGATCGCCAGGAAGGGCAACACTCCCCAGAAACAACATCGGGTGCCATTTTGGGTCTGCACGCGTACACCAGCCTTATGATCTCTTTATATTATGTTGCATGCGGAGGAAAAGCGCGAGCGCAGCGATGTTTGCGCAGAGTGGCCCAGCCGGCTCCGAGGCCGCCGATTAACAGGAACAGCGACCCTGGTTCGGGAGTTGAAACTGCATCGCCGGCCAGGATGGAGATATCACCAGAGTCACCAACCCCGCCAGTCACGGTCCCAATCAGCGCGGTGACGTCCTGGAACGCTCCTGTCGCCACCAAGCAGGCCGTGGTTGCGCTGGCGGTGCAGGATGTTCCGATCGCGCTGTTGCTCGACTGAAATCCATCAAACTCTAGCGAGTCACCTGCGTATATCGGTGAGTCGTGACCAGCGTCGGAGAACAGAACGTCGGTAATCATGTTGGAACTGTTCGTGAAATCGATAGTGAATATGGCGCCAGTCACGGCCGAGTCCCAATACAAAGTGGCAGCGGCGCCCGTGGCGCCGGAGTTGATCGTGCCCGAGAAGGAGCCGTAAATATCATCCGACACATTCACCTGGTCGATAGTGCTCGCGACGCCAGGCGACGCAACTGCCAGTAAAGTCAATACCGAAAGGTAGCGATTCGCCATTGCGTGTCCTCCAAAGTTCGCGCACTCGGCCCGAGTTAGACCGGGGTTTCGGTTTCGATGCCAGCCCCGGTTAGTGTATCACTAAACCCCAATTTTCGATCCTCCGAAATCTCTCCGAAATCTCGGCTCCGAAATTCCGGCTATGTGGTCGGCGGTCCGCAGGCAATCTACGTGAGCGAGAAGTCGACAGATCGTCGAATGGGTCCGATCCAGCCAAGCGCGGCGCCAGATCCGCGCGAGCGTTGTTTGGAAATATCGGAAGCCAACTCCGCCGGCAAGCCGGCCGCTGCGCTGTTTCCGGTTAATGGCGTCATCCGGCCGAGATGGCGACAAACTGTCAACTTGATTTGTAAACGCCTCGGCGTCAGGGACGATCTAAACATTAGGCGATGGGTCGGCCACGCTTTCGGCTCCACCTCGCATTTCTGCGAGACGAGTCGCTTACGTAGTCAGAATGCCGTCCTGAATTCGTCTTTCTTGATTCTCAGCAGCTTGATCTTCGAATCCAGCGTCGAAGGCGGAATGCCGAGCCTCGAGGCAGCCCCGCCTACCCCCGCAACTTTGCCCCTGCTCTCAGCCAGAGCGGATTCAATAATCTCCTTCTCCTGATCTTGCAGTATGCGCGTCATCTTCGCTGGCGGAGCCGGCTGGGTTCGATCCTGAATCGAGAGGCACGCTTCGTCAATCGAGAACGCGTCGCCGCTGTCCGCAAGAGTTCGCACAGGCGAGGGAGCATTGCTGCGCAGCGCCGGTTCCAGGCAGCCAGACGGAATTCGCAGCTCGCCGTCTTGAGACATGATCATCGCCCGTTCGATGACGTTTTGCAACTCACGGACATTTCCGGGCCAGTCGTGCCGCCGCAGGAACTCCATGACATCGTTCGGCACGCGCCGGATATCCTTTCGCATCCGGCGGGCAAACCGTTCGACGAAGTGATTGACAAGCAGCGGAATGTCCGCTGTGCGGCGACGCAGGGGCGGCATCGTGATTGGGAAGACATGGAGGCGGTAAAACAGGTCCGCACGGAATTCTCGTTCGCGAACCATTTGCATCAGGTTCTGATTGGTGGCTGCAACGATGCGGACGTCCACCCGGATCGTGCGCGCGCTGCCGAGCCGCTCGAATTCCTGCTCCTGCAGCACCCGCAGCAGCTTCGGCTGCAATTCTAGCGGCAAATCGCCGATTTCGTCCAGGAACAGCGTGCCGCCATTGGCAAGCTGGAACCTGCCGGTAGTCTGATTTAGCGCGCCGGTAAACGCGCCACGCTCATGTCCGAACAGTTCGCTTTCGAGCAGGCCGGCGGGCACGGCTGCGCAGTTGATTTTTACGTATGGGCCGCTCCTTCGGCGGCTTTGTTCATGAATGGCCCGGGCGATGAGCTCTTTCCCGGTGCCGGTTTCGCCTTGAATCAAGACTGGCGCGTCGGTGGGCGCAACCAACCGCACGGCGTCCCAGACTTCACTGAGTCCGTGGTTATGGCCGATAAGTTCGTTCCTGGATCCGGAGGAATCCAGGGAGAGGATGCTGATCGCACTAGCCGCCATGTTTGTACTCCAGATTTGGGTAACTAGATCACGCCGGAATCTCCATCACTGTTGCTCCGGCTGTCGAACCTACAAATCAAGATAGATGATGAGGGATCTAAAGGCATCCCGGAATGGAATGATTTATCGCTACTACTTTCGAGTGAGAGGAATGATGACACGATGGCGGCCGAAGAGCCGTGCGTCGATCGATACGAAGCCCGGGCCCAAAAACGCAAGCCCCGCGTCGACCGCGGCGACAAACAGGGAATTGGGAGTACTATGAACCGGTGCAATCCAGAAAAGCGCGACGCTCGTGTTCAGAATAGCCAGCGTGGCGCTTGCCAAAGGCGTCAGAAAACCGGCGAGCAATAAGAGACCTGCGCCAACTCCAACAGCCGCGGCGGGCAGATCGAAGCCTGGCCGGGCCTGGTCAAAACGGGCCAAGCCCTCTCCAATTGCGATCGAACCGGCGGCGAGCCTCAGCACCAGCAGGCCGACACCCGGCCAGCCGGCAGGAAACGTCGAGAAGAATCTCTGCAGGGCGTAAGTCCTCGACCTAACGATAGCGACAAGAGTCAGACCGGGGCATCCCGCGAGAGTACGACTTTTGAATACTTCTTTCGCGGTATCTGCCGGCGCCGGTGACGTCGAGGCAAGGCGCCTCCGCCACCGGCGGTATCGTCTCGACTACAACTGGATGATGCCGCGGCGAACCGCAATCGCGACCGCCTGCGTCCGGTCGTTGGCGACCAGCTTTTCCATGATGTGCCGGATATGCACCTTGACGGTCTCCTCGGTAATGAAAAGGCGTTCGCCGATTTCCCGGTTGCGGTTGCCGTCCGCGACCAGTTTGAGCACGGCTATTTCACGTTCGCTCAGATTTTCTTCACCGAGGTGTTCCGCCAGTTGAGCGGCCAGTTCGGGAGCAATGCGCCGTTTTCCGGCGTGCACCTGACGGATTGCCTCCACCAGTTGCTTCTGCGGCGAGCTCTTCAGCAGATAGCCATTCGCTCCAGCCTGAAGCGCCCGCTGGATCTCGACATCGCCGTCGAACGTGCTGAGGATGACGATCCGCGCGCCGGGAGCCTCGGCTCGGATCGCAATCATGGATTCGACGCCGCTCATATCAGGCAGACGCAGGTCCATTAATGTCACATCGGGACGATGCTCGCGATGCATCTGAATCGCCTCGCGGCCGGTACTGGCCTGCGAAACGAGAATCATATCCGGCTGATTATTGATAATCGCCGCGATCCCCTCGCGCAGTAAGGGGTGATCGTCGGCGGTCAGAACTCGAATTCGGCCGTCGCTCATAGTTCTTTTCGACCCCTTGCGGACCGCCGGCCCTGCGGCGCCGAGTAGGCAATCGTCCTGGGAACGACGAGCACGACTTCCGTGCCGGCTGAGGCGCCGCTCCACAATGTCAGCCGTGCGCCTAACCGCTCGGCGCGCTCCCGCATCCCCTGCAAACCCCAGTGACCCTCGCGCCCGTCGCGCAGCACGGCCGGATCGATCCCCTGACCATTGTCGCGCACCCGGAGACTGAATTGATCCCGCGCGTATTCCAATTCTACTTCGATGAGTTTCGCGCCGGAGTGCCGGAACGCATTAAGCACGGCCTCCCGTCCGATACGGTATGCTTCATCGCGCAACGCGGGATTCAGCGAGCGCGGATGGCCGTCGACAACGACACGAAACTCCGTCTCCTGCGAACCGTCTGCGACCTCCGGGATCCGGCTGAAGGTGTCTTCGAGGTTTTCCGATTCGGATGGCGATGGTCGAAGTCCGCGAACCGTATTGCGTCCCTCGTCGACCGCTCGCCGCATCAGATTGAGAACGCCATCGAATGCGGGACGCGCCAGAGACTCCGCGGGCATGCGGTCGAGGGCCACCTCGAGTTTCATACATGCGCTGAGGAGGCCTTGCAGCAAGGTGTCATGCAATTCCTGAGCGATTCTTGTGCGCTCCCGAAGGCGCTCTTCAAACCGCATGTTTAATTCGGCCGTCAATTGTCGTGTCCGTAAGCGATAGAAGCCGAGGGATGCGGCGCCCAGAGCCAGGACATAAAGGGCAACGAACCACCATGTTTGCCAGAATCGCGGTGCTATGGAAATCGCCGCTGCCGCCTCGGCAGGGCTCCATGAGCCGTCGGCATTGCGCGCCATCACGCGAAATCGGTAGGGTCCCGGACCGAGATTCGTGTACGCGGCCTCGCGCGCCATTGTCGGATTGCTCCAGGCAGTGTCGTATCCCTCAAGCCGATATCGAAACAACACGCGCGCCGGATCCGACAGGCTCAAGCCAATGTAGCCGAACACAACGCGATGAGGCGCGGCAGGAATGTGAATGATCCCTCCCCCGTCGAGCTCGTCGCTATCGCCCAGGGTGCGCTCGTCGTTTGTCACTGTTTGGATATGCACGATAACCGGTAACGAGCTTTTCGCGATCTCCGAGGGATCGACGACCGCAACGCCGCGATTCGTGGAGAACCAGATTCTGCCGAGAGGGTCGGCGACAACGGAGCGGTAGCGCTTCAACACCGCCGTGCCGCGTAAGCCGTCGGCCGCGCCGAACGTGCGCACATCGGCGGCGTCTACCTTTCTTGCCAGCAATCTCTCGCGATTCACTCGCAGGATACTCTGCTCGGTGGCAATCCAAACCGTCGCGGGATGCATGCCTTGCGCGGGCGCGACGGCAATTCCAACAACATCTTCGTGGAGCGCCGCGG
>CAWJLI010000179.1:0-6082 GCA_963843095.1 Bryobacterales bacterium | reverse complement strand
CCGCGATCGGTGACCATCCGCAGCGGCGACGGCGCGCCGGTCGATCTGCAGTGCGGCCCGCAGAAACCGCCGCGCGCATTGCGCATTGAATTCCAGGCCGTACCCGGCCAACCAGACGCCGCAGGTCCGGTGCGCGCGCTCGAATTCAAATAGAACGGCGCATCCAAAAGCGCTCCGCGGCTCGCGCTTCGCGCAACAGGCGCCGGTTCGCCGCGGTCCGGCGGTTGAGCCGTGTTAAACTGACATTTCATCCTAAATAATGCTGCTTGCGAGAGAGTTTGTCGCTTACACTTCCCGGCAACTGGTCAGAAGGCTGACGCCGGCCACGATTGAAACCTCCGACCCGGACCTGGTCGCCAACAAGATCGCCGAAGTTCTCAACGAAGAACTGGCGGTGGAAGACCGTCTGAACGACGAAGTGCGCGACCTGCTTAACCAGTACAGCGAGTACATGCGGCGCGAGGGCGTCAGCTACCAGGAGATGTTCCGCCGCATCAAGAACACGCTGATCTCGCAGCGCAAGGTGATTCGCGCTTCCGGCCGCGACACCGGCGACGCCATGAAGCTGTCGCGCGACAAAGTCACCGACATGTCCCACAAGATCGTCGACATGCTGCGCAAGAACCGCGAACTGCGGCTCAGGAACAAGGACACCAACGCGGTGCGCCTGGAAATTCTGCGGATCATGACCGAACTGCTGCAGGCCGAGGACAAAGTGGATCGCGCGGCGCGGCAGAAGATTCGCAGCCAGAAGCGCGAGATTCCGGAAGGCAGCGAAGAGTGGGACCTGCTGCTGAGACGGTACTACGCCGAAGAGCTCAAGAAGCTCGGCATCGACCTGGCGCGGTAGGCGCGGGCGTGGCGTTGTTCATCGCGCGGCAGGGAAATCAAGAAAAAACGCGCCCGCAAGCGGGCGTTGGCAAGCTGAAGCATGCCCCACCTATTGTCCGTAGGTGGCTTTCGGACCATGCTTACGGAAGTAGTGCTTGTTGAGCTGGGCGTCGGAGATCGGTTGCGCAGCGGGGTTGATGGCGATGGTCTCGGCCGCCATGGCCGCGAGCCGTTCGAGAACCACGGCCACGTGAGCCGCGTTGGCCGCCGTCTTTCCCCAACAAAATGGCGCGTGGCCCGCCACCAGGACTCCGGGCGTCGCCAACGGCTCGCGGCCTTGCATCGATTCGACAATCGCCACGCCGGTGTTGCCCTCATAATCGCTTTCGATCTCCGCTGCCGTCAGATGCCGCGTCACCGGCACGGGGCCGTGAAAATAATCCGCGTGGGTGGTGCCGAAGCACGGAATCTCGCGGTGGGCCTGCGCCCAAGCGGTGGCGTGGCGCGAATGCGTGTGAACGATGCCGCCGATTGAAGGAAACGCGCGGTAGAGCGCCACGTGGGTGGCCAGATCCGAAGAAGGGCGCAGATTGCCTTCCACCACGCGGCCTTCGAGATCGGTAATCACCATGTCCGCCGGCGTCATCTTGTCGTACGGCACGCCGCTCGGCTTGATCACGACGAGACCCTGCTCGCGCGCCAGGCCGCTCGCGTTGCCGAACGTGTAAATCACCAGGCCCCGGCGTACCACTTCCAGGTTGGCCTCCAACACTTCCGCGCGCAGCGTTTCCAGCATTAGTTTTCCATCTCTGAGGTTCGCGGACAAAATCTCCGCGAGGCTATCGCTCCATTACAGGGCCTAAAGGCCAGTTTAGTGGATCCCACATCGGCACGGCTGAAGCCGTGCCCTGATACGAACTACCGGTAGCGTGTTGCGAACCTGCGAGACGGGCCATTATTCTCCGCGTCTCGATCGCGCAGCGATGCTGCGCAGTTCAGGCAGAATGCAACCGATTTCCACCGGCTTCGACTGCTTTTCGCCGAACGAGAAATACAGGCTTCGATAGAGCGGAAATAGCCCGCCGTAGATCGCCACCGCATCGGGCTGGGGCGCGACCGTGCGGTACGCGGGGCATAGCGCTTCCTGCGCTTCTTCGATCGAGCGGAACGTGCCCGCCGCCAGGAACGCGAAAATGGCCGAGCCCAGGCTGGTGACGTCGCCGGCAGGCACCAGCACGGGCTTGCCCAGCACATTGGCGTAGACCTGGTTCAGCACGGGGTTGCGCTGCGGAATGCCGCCGCCGTTGATGACGCGCCGCACCGGCACGCCGTATTGCTCCATACGTTCCAGAATCACGCGGGTGTGGAACGCGGTGCCCTCGATGGCGGCGAACAGCTCATCCTGCGCGGTGTGGGTAAGCCGCCAGCCGAGCGTGATGCCGCTCAGCTCGGGGTTCACCAGCACGGTGCGGTCGCCATTATCCCAGGTGAGGCGCAGCAGGCCGGTCTCGCCGGCGCGATAGCTTTCGAGGCCCTCGGAGAGCGCGGCCACGGTAGCGCCGGCGCGGCGCGCAATGGCTTCGAAGATATCGCCGGTGGCCGAAAGCCCGGCTTCAATGCCGGTGCGCTGCGGATCGATCGATCCGGGAACTACGCCGCACACGCCGGGAACCAGTTGCGGTTGTTCGCCGACGGCCATGATGCAGGTGGACGTTCCGACCACGTTGACCACGTCGCCGAGCTTGACGCCGGCGCCGATGGCGTCCCAGTGCGCGTCGAACGCGCCGACCGGCACCGGAATGCCAGCGCGCAGGCCCAGCTTTTCGGCCCACTCCGCGGTGAGGTGGCCGGCGATCTGGTCGGAGGTCTGGTATCGGCCGGCCAGTTTCTCGCGCACGCCTGCGAGCAGCGGGTCCACAGCGATGAGGAAATCTTCCGGCGGAAGACCGCCCAGCGCGGCGTTCCACATCCACTTGTGGCCCATGGCGCAGACGCTGCGCGGCGCAGCGGCCGGGTCCGTGATGCCGCAAAGCGTGGCGGCTACCATGTCGCAGTGTTCGAGCGCGGTCACCATCCGCGCGCGTTTGTCCGGGTTGTTGCGCAGCCAGTGCAACAGCTTGGCGAAACCCCACTCGGAGGAGTACGTCCCGCCGCACCAATCGATGGCCGCCAGGCCGCGTTCATGCGCGGCGGCGGTGATTTCCGCGGCTTCTTTCCAGGCGCGGTGGTCGCACCAGAGGTAATAGTCGTCGATCGGTTCGAGGCGCTCGCCGACCGGGATCACGCTCGAACCGGTGGTATCGAGGGCGATGGCTTCCACCGCCCGACCGTCGACGCCCGCACTCGCAATCGCCTTGCGCGAGGCCAGCGCCAACGCGTTCATGTGATCGGCGTGGCTTTCGGTGGCGTGATCCGGGTCTTCCTTCTTGCGCAGCAGCGGATACTCGGCCACGCCGGCGCCCAGCCTGCCTTTGACGCTATCGAAAATCGATACACGAACGCTGAGGGTCCCGAAATCCACGCCTGCTACGATCGCCATGGTTGCTCTCCTGCAATTGGTTTGCAGGCGGAAGCGCCTGCCCCACTTTTCTCGAAGTCCAACGGCCGGCGGACCGCCCCACTCAGGCGACTACTCGTGCGAAATTACGTCCCAACCCAGGTAGTTGCCGGTGGCTTCGCGCACGGCGGGCGCGACGGAGGCCAGGTTGGCCGCCACGTGATGCTCGAAACCGTTCTCGCAAATGTAACGGAGCAGCTTCTGCAAATGCGGAATGCGCACCACGCCGGCGCCGCCAAAGGTCTCGAGCGAATCGTCGGTGAATTCGCCTTCGCCCACGTAGCCGGAGATGATGCCTTCCCGGTCGTTGGTGGAGAAGCGCGCGTAGCTCATCGGTCCCGGCTTCACGAGGCCAACGCAAGTGCCGTAAGTGTTCTCGCGGCCCACCGTGCCCGCGATGATGGCCTGGAAGTCCATCTTGACTTCGCGGAAGAAATGCTTGGGCAGGTTGCTGCAATGGAAGCAGACCGCCTTGTCCGGGTCGTCGCCGTAGTTGTTGTTCCAATCGAGCAACGCGCTGGGCGTGCCGGAGGCCAGTTGCAGGGCGTGCATGCCGATCACGCCGCAGATATCGACTTCGCACGCGCTCGAAATCAGGTTGTTGCTCATCATGCTCATCACCGTGCAGGGAACCACGCCGAAAAACTCTTCGAGCGAGGTCCAGCACTGAATGGCGCTGATGGAAACTTCGGTCTGCGCCATCCACTGGTCGATCACCGCCCCCAGTTTCGCCATCTTCATGAGCGCCGTGTCGGGCACGCCGCTGGTGGTGACGTAACGGTGGATTTCGTTGAGCTTGGCGACGGCCAGCGGATCGTCATCCTTCATGCGGTTGATGCGCCCCAGGATTTCGGAGAGGTCAATCGGCTCGACGGAAATGCCGGCGCCTTCCAGAAGCTTCTCGCTATAGCGGACGGTGTTGAACGCAGCCGGCCGCGCGCCGATGGCGCCGATGCGCAAGCGCTTGAGACCCTTCACCACGCGGCACACGGCGCCGAACCACTCGAGATCCTGCCGGAAGAGATCGGAATCCGGAGCTTCAGTATGGCGGGTGGTCAGCGAATATGGGATGCCGTACTGGCTGAGGTTGTTGCAGGCCGACATCTTGCCGCAGAAGCTGTCGCGGCGATCACGGATCGACATCAGTCCGGGCGTATCCGGCGTGGCCTGCACCAGCACTGGCACGTTGAGCCCGGCCATCCGCAGCGTGTCGGCGATGCCTCGCTCGTCGCCGAAATTGGGCAGCGTGACGATGACGCCGTCGAGAGTCTCGCGATGCCGCTTGAACAGATCGGCGCACTTGCCCGCCTCGGCGCGCGTCTCCACGGCGCCATACTTGGTGTCTTCGGGACCGGGCACGACCACGGTGTGGCCCGCCTTCTCCAACACTGCGATCATGTCCGCCCGCCCGCTCTTGGCCAGGTGGTCTGGGAAGAAGCCGCGATTGCCGACGATTACGCCGAAAGTCATTGCGCGCGTTTTGCCGTTGCTCATAGTCAGTTTGCCTCTTGGATTGCGATTCGAAAACCGATTCTAACTTGTTTCGAGACGAAACGGCGCGCAGCGATCGGCAGGGTAGGCCGGTGCTCACCATCGTCAGTATTCCGACTTCCCCTTAACCCGGAGTACCATACCCGTAAATGCGATTCCTTCAACTGCTCTTTCAGATCTTCTTTGCGCACCGCAGGTCGAGGAAAAACCTGGACAGTTGTCGGCGTGTCGGGATGTTGGATCCCGTCATGGCGGCCTATCGTTTGGGTCAGTATGAGAAGGCGAGAACGCTCACCAGCGACCCCTTTCTTCAGGCAGAGATGCTGATCCAACTCGACCGCGCGGCGGAAGGCGAACAGTTGCTTCGTCAGATGGCGCAGACCGAGCAGGAACCGAAAAGGATGGCGATGGTGCAAAGCCAGATCGGACAGGTGCTGATGCGCCAGCAGCGGTACGACGAAGCGATGGAGTGTTTCGAGCGTGCGCTGCGCGATTGGCCCGAGCGCGGTTCCACACACCGCGACATCGCGGAGTGGTGGCTGCGACAAGGCAGTAACTCCGCCGAAGCGCTGCGCTGGGCGCGGCTGGCTGTGGAAAAGGAAATGGCGGGCCGCGGCCTTTCGGCGGATTCGAAAGCCATCAGCCTGGGCCAGGAACTGGCAACGCTGGCCTGGAGCGTGGCTGTTCACTCGCACGATGAGGCGGAAGTGGATCGCCTCGCCGATCAGGTTGCCTTTCCGGGCACTACGCCGATGTGCTCGCTCGCCATGTCGAGCGTCCACTTCGGCAAGGCTTACGCCGCGCTTGGCTATACGGACCGGGGCGCACTATATTTTGAATCAGCCGCCCAGCAGGACCCCAACGGCATCTGGGGGCGGGAAGCGGCCTGCATGATCGCCGCGAACCCGAAATGACCGCGCAGGCGCGGCACGCGAGATCGAGGAATCGCAGAACCCGGACACCAAGGCGCCCCATTACCGAAAAAACGATGTGATTGGTTCCTGCTAGCCCCGATTTCCGCCGTTTCAAGGTGGAGCGGCGCGAGCGGCGGTCCGCAAGAACACCGGCGGCAAAAGACCGCCGGCGTTACCGACGTCCTGCTACGATGGCATCTATGAAAACCAGCCTGTTTCGCGCCTTGCTGCCGTGGCTGGCCGCGGCCGTGGTGGCCCTGTTCGGCGCCTTGGCAGTCCGCTCTCAAAC
>CAWJLI010000178.1:0-38906 GCA_963843095.1 Bryobacterales bacterium | reverse complement strand
TCAAGGCGGCGCGCCGCGGCCACGATATTTCGAGCGAACTCACTGTGCACTACGGCCTGCTGCCGCGCGCCAACCGCGGCATCTTCGCCATCAACGAGCTGCCGGACCTGGCCGGCAAGATCCAGGTGGGCCTGTTCAACATCATGCAGGAAGGCGACGTGCAGATTAAGGGCTACCCGGTACGGCTGCCGCTCGACCTGATGCTGGTATTCACCGCCAACCCGGAAGATTACACCGCGCGCGGCAAAATCATTACGCCGCTCAAAGACCGCATTGGCAGCGAAATCCGCACGCACTACCCGGCCACCGTGGAGCAAGGAATGTCGATCACCGCGCAGGAGGCCTGGGTGGAGCGGCCCTCGCCGGCAAAGGTGCGCGTGCCCGAGTACCTGCGGCAGGTGGTGGAGCAACTCGCCTTTCTGGCCCGCGAGGACAAGCGTGTCGACAAACGTTCCGGCGTTTCGCAGCGCTTGCCCATTTCGGCGCTGGAGAACGTGGTGTCGAATGCCGAGCGCCGCGCCCTTCGCGCCAGGGAAGATCTCGCCGTGCCGCGCATCGTCGATCTATACTCGGCCCTGCCAGCCATCACCGGCAAGCTCGAACTGGAGTACGAAGGCGAGTTGAAAGGCGGCGATGCGGTGGCGCGCGAGCTGATCCGCACCGCCGTGGGCAAGGTTTACGACCACTATTTCGAAGGCGCTAACGTTTCCCAGATCGTGCAGTGGTTCGACCTGGGCGGCACGCTGAAACTGGACGACAACGTAAGTTCCGCCACCATGGTGCGGCAGTTAGCGGGCATACAAGGTCTGATGGAAAAGCTGAAAGCGCTCGGCCTGAGCGCCAATGAACCCGACGCGGTACGGGCTTCCGCCGCCGAATTCGTGCTCGAAGGGCTCTACGCGCACCGCCGCATCAGCCGCAGCGAAGAACGCGGCTTCGCCGCCGAGGAGCGGAAGCGCGAGCCGCGCGAAGAACCGCGCGCCGAAAGGCCCAACGTGCGGCGGCAGTTCAATTAGGTAGGGCATGCTTTGGCTTGCCCATGGCTGTTTTGGAATGGCTGGAGTCAGGCTCTTATGAAATCGGTTTGCTATTCCCGCTTCACCGGCGAAGATTTTGGCGTCGATGCCGAAGACCTGCTGCAAGCTCTCTCCGACTTCCTCCTCGAGAGCGGCTTCAACACCCAGTACACATCCTTCAGCGAGGCGAACGAACACACCCTCGAGGATCTCAAGCGGGCCATCGAGCGGGCGCTCGAAGAAGGCAAGCTGTTTGACGACGAACGCATGCAGGAAATGATGGAGCGCCTGGCTAGCCTGTCTCCGGAGCAGATGGACAAGCTGCTCGATAGGCTGGCGCAGAAAATGGTGGATGAGGGATACATCAACGTCGAGGAGAGCGGGGATCAACCAGCAGGCCAACCCGGCGCCGGGCCCGGCGGCGACAGCAAAGTCAGATTCGAAGTCACCGACAAGTCGCTGGATTTTCTGGGCTTCAAGACGCTGAAGGACCTGCTGGGCTCGCTCGGCAAATCCAGCTTCGGCCGCCACGATACACGCGACCTCGCTACCGGCATCGAAGCCTCCGGCTCTAGCAAGCCATACGAATTCGGCGACACGCTGAACCTGGATATCAGCGAAACGCTGTTTTCCGCCATCCGCCGCGAAGGCGCGCGCGTGCCGCTCGACATGGAATACGGTGACCTGCATGTCCACCAGTGCGAGTATCAGAGCTCCTGCGCGACGGTGTTGATGCTCGATTGCAGCCACAGCATGATCCTCTATGGAGAGGACCGCTTCACCCCCGCCAAGAAAGTGGCGCTCGCGCTGGCGCACCTCATTCGCACCCAATATCCCGGCGACAGCCTGCGCTGCGTGCTGTTCCACGATACGGCCGAGGAACTGGCTGTCAGCCAACTGGCGCGCGTGCAGGTCGGCCCATATTACACCAACACGCGCGACGGCCTCATCCTGGCGCGGCGCCTGCTCGCCCAGGAAAAGAAGGACATGCGCCAGATCGTCATGATCACCGACGGCAAGCCGAGCTGCCTGACGCTCGAAGACGGCCGTCTGTACAAAAACGCGTTTGGGCTCGACCCGCTGGTGATCAGCCGCACGCTGGAAGAGGTCAACCGTTGCAAGAAACAGGGCATCCTCATCAACACCTTCATGCTGGCCAGCGATTACGGCCTGATCAACTTCGTGCAGAAGGTAACCGAAATCTGCCGCGGCAAAGCCTACTTCACCACTCCGTTCAACCTCGGCCAATATCTGCTGATGGATTACATGAACCGCAAGACGCGGACCATCCATTAATGGGCCGGCGCGCCCGCTGCGGAAGATGCGTCTGGCCCCTTTTTGCTTTTTTTGCTTCTTTTTGCTTTAACTCCCACCGGTCCGCGCATTGCATCCAGTGGCGCTGCATTTCGTTCCCCAGTAGCCCGAAGTGCTCCTCAATACCTGGCGTGAACCCCCGTGAACGTTCCGTCTGATCCGCCTTGCTGCCGGGTTTCCCCCTCTCGACGGCGGACAGCTATTGAGAAGGTCCGTGATTCGGCAGTCCGAGCTCCACACACAGTGCCTGAAACCCGGGGTCGGCGCGCAGGGGATCGAAAATGGGCTCCACGCCGATGAAGTTCGCCCCGGTGGCATGGAGGCCCACCGCCTTGCGCAACTCCGCCAGCGCCTGCGTCTTCTCGCCTAACCCGATATGAACGAGCGAGAGCGAGACCGCTACCGCGCCGGCGTCCGGGTAGTCCTTGCGGATGTGATCCAGCATCGCGTTGGCCTCGGCGACCCGCCCGGCGCGCGCCAGCACGTTGCCCAGCGAGCCGGCCAGTTCCGGATATTGCTTGCCCTGGTTGGCAGCTTTCTCCAACTCGGAGATGGCCTCGGAAAGGTTACCTCGGGCTGCCTGGCTCAAGCCGATCAGGCTGTGCGCGGGAAAATACTGCGGGTCCATCTCCAGATGGCGCCGCGCCGCATCGATCGCTTTGCCGTAGCGCCGGGCGTTATACAGAATGGCAACCAGATCATTGCCCGACAGGACGGAAACCGGATCGAGGACCTGCGCCAGCCGGATCTGCTCCAGCGAATCGTCGAAGCGGGCGTGGGAGGTCAAGGCGACGGCATAGATCTTGTGCGCCCACGCGTAGCTGGGGTCGAGGTCGATGGCGCGGCGGAAAGACCGCTCGGCCGCCACCCAGTCGCGGTCGTAGGAGAAGCTGAGGATCGCGAGCGCGGTGTGCGCCTCCGGATTTGTCTCATCGAGCTGAAGTGCTCTGCCTGCCTCCTGCCTGGCTTTCGCGACCTCCTGCTCGACGGAACCTTCGGAGTGAAAGGCCATCGTGGCGTGCAGCGCAGCCAGGGCGGCCCAGGCATCCGCCCATTCCCCGTCAGCCACTACCGCCTGCTCCAGATACCGCTCGGCGTCACCGCGGCGGCGCCAGTCGGAAAAGACATATCGACCCTGCCAGTAGGCGTCGCGGGCGGCCGCCGGCGGAGCGTGAGGAGGATTGGGCCGGACTGCCTGCCGCACGCCCAAGGAGCCGGCCACGGCCGTTTCGATGTCACGCTCCGCATCCTGCACACCGTGCAAATCGCAAGCGAAGCTGCCCGACCACAAGTGATATCCGGTGGCGGTGCTGATCAATTGGGCAGTGACCCTCAGATGGGCGCCCTCGTTTCGCAGGCTGCCTTCCAGGACTGCGGAAACACCGAGTTGCCGGCCGATCTGGCGGACGTCTTCGTTCTTGCCGCGGAACTGGAAGGCGGACGTTCGCGCCGCGACGCGCAGGCCGGGGTGGAGGGCGAGTTGTGTCGTCAGATCCTCGACGAATCCATCCGCCACATAATCGCTGGCGGCACCACCCGAGAGGTTCAAGAAGGGCAACACGGCGAGGGCCGGCGGCCCCGCGGACGGTTGCCAGGCTGCACGCGAGCGCAGGAGCCACCATGCGGAACCGACGGCAATGACGGTCGCCAGGACGCCCACGGTGGCAAAGAGCCAGCTCGGGACGCGACGCCCGGGAGAGGATGCCGCGGAGACGACTGCGGCATGGAAGAGCGGCGCGTAAGTGCCCTTGGGCAACTCGATGACAACGGGATCAGCGCGGCCTTCACCCAGGTAGTATTCGTTCAGCCGCGCGCGGAGGTTGCGGGCTTCCGAGCGGACCACCGAATCCGTGCGTGGATCAAACAGAGCGCCGCGGTCGAAGACTTCCAAGGCCAGGACGGCCTCCTTGATACCTTCCCGGCGGCCGACGATAGTCTCTTCAACAACGAATCGCAGAAACCGCCGGTGGCGCTCCGCAGCCGCGAAGGTGGAGGACCGTAGAACCCGTGCGAGTTCGGACTTCACCGATTCGGGAGAAACCGAAGCACCGGGCCCCGCTTTGTTCCTGGCGCGAAAAATGGACATGAGAGCCCGATATTCGAAGGTATTGTCGCACATTTCCGCAGTCCTTCCACGGCCGTTGGACATTAACTATGGCGGTTCGTAAGCCATTCATTCGACTGCGTTACAACAGGTGTGCACCCACAGATGCTTGTCCGGCTGCGTGTGGCAGCTTAAGATTCCGGTGATCCCGCATGGCGGGAGAGGAAGGAACCGATGAAAAAAGTTCTCATTATCTTTTTTGTTGGTGTGCTGATGGCGGTGTCGGCCTTCGGCGACGCGCTGAACTTGGCGAGTTGGACCGCGGGAGGCCAGAACCCGCCGAATTATTCGAGCTGGGGCATGATTCTCTGGACTAGTCCGGGGAACGGCAGCGTCACTCTGTCCGGTGGCGCTATGGCGACACAAAGTACCGACGACGTCTGGTTGTATTACTTTCCGGCCAGCGTGTTCGCGCAAGTGACTCCCCCGGTCAATCCACCCAACGTCAATACCCGGTCCGGGGCGACGGAAATTGCCACCGGCACGATTTCGGGCGGTGGCTCCTGCAGCGGTTTCGTTAGTTATGGGACGGCAAATTGCATACCGTTGCGGCAGGTGACGTCGCTGGGCGGCGTGCCGGTGCAGACCGGGGATGTAATTGCAGCGCTGATCGAGAATATGAACCTATATTCAAACGATAGCGCCACGCTCGACATGAACGCCCAGTACAGCGGCGATTTTCAGGGTTCCGGCAGCAGCGGTACGCAAACGGTAAACGGTTCGTACCTGGGGATCTCCGGAAGTCTCGATCCGTCCGCGGGTCATTCCGTCGATACGTATGCGTTCGACTGGACCGCTTCCGGCGACCTGAGCGGCACCGCTGTGACGGATCTGGTTTGGGGGAACGGCTCGAGCGGCGGCGGTTTCGAGAGTGGCATGGGACTGGCTCTCTACGACGCTTCCGGGGATCTGGTGGGCAGCACGACGGTGCTCGGTTCCTCAACCACCTCTTCCACGTTTGATTTTGGGTACCGGGCTGCGGGTAATTACGAGCTGCAGTTGACCGACTTGAACAGCACGGATGACCCTCCCTACGAAATTGAGTTCAACAGTCCGCTCGGGGCTCCGCTTTCGAGCTCTCCCGAACCAAATTCGGCGGCACTGTTGGGCGCCTTGGCGGGCGTCCTGGTTGTTTGGCGGTTGGCCGGGCACTCACGCCGGAAGGCTTGATCGGAGGGCTGCGTGGTGCGGACGGCCGCCTTCAATCGTCTGCGCCACGCACGTAGCACCCAGTGTAAGCTGAACGATGACGGGCTGCGTGTTTCCACTTTCCGGTGGGAGAATACGTTCCGTCCGCCCCCGGATTCCCTGATCGGTTCGTGCCGGTCTTTCCGCAAGTCTGGAAGATGGGTAAGAGTGCGGTCACTTCGGTGATTTCGATGAACTGGCTCCTTCAGCCTTCCTCCATGCGGTCAGTTGGACACTCCATTCATGGCCCATCCTCTCGAAGCCTGGGTCTCCGACTAGCTGTACAAGGGCGGCGAACCCCCTAGACCACGCGTCCGCGGTCGCGTAGTCCTTCTGCCGCATGGCCAGATCCATGAGTAAGCTCAGGGCGCCGGCGTAGTAGTACGTCTCTCGCCCGAACCACTCGAGCGTGTCGGCCATCTGCCGATCGACCAGCTTCTTGGCAAGATCGAACTTCTCCGCGTGCAAATAGGCGTCCACCACGGCCTTTCGGCTCCGTAAGAGAAGGTACCTCGTGGGCTTATCGCCGCTCTTGGCGGCGGCTTTGCCAAGCTCATCGAGAACCCTTTCCGCCGCGGCGTAATCGGCTTTCCCAATCGCAGCCTCCACCCGCGGTTCCACGTTGCGAACGTACTCGATGCCGGCTGCGCCGCTGGCGCGCGCTGAATTGGCGATCTCCCTCCGAATCAAGTCATCGGCCGCGGCGACGTGTTCGTCTTGGGAATAGTACGCCGCCAGCGACCGAATCTGTTCTTCCGCACATTGCGTCCCCCAACCAGGCGATTCCGGACTCGACACAACCGCGATCAGGTTTCTGCGAATCTCGGCCGCTTCCGCATACCGCCGGTGCCGCCATAGAAACTCTTGCAGATCTTCCAATCTCCTGAACCGCTCGGCTATGGAGCGGCCCGAGGATTCTTCCACCAGGAGTCGAAGGACCTCTTCCGCCTTGTCGGGCTGCTGGATTTCAAAGAGCCCTTGAAGCCAACCCCAAGAGGGCGGCTCCCGGCCGGGTATCTCTGGATCGCCGCAAGGGCACATACTCTCGCACATATAGCGTGGCGGAAATCCTCTTGCCGGACTCCCTTGTGGCAGGCTCCCTTTCCGGCGCAGCAACGCCTCCGCCTCTTGAACGTGGCCCAGCCGCGATTGTACCTGCGACAGATCGATCAAGAGGTCGTCCAGCCCGCCCAATCTTTCCTTCTCCCCTAAACTGAGGGCCTCCTGGAGTTCACTGGCGGCCTCATCGAGCCGGCCCCGCCGCATTGCGTCCCGACCCTTCCATGCCAATAGCGCTTCGACCGCGGCCGGCGCCTTCTCGCGGCGTGCGGCCTCCAGAGCGGACTGAAAGAGCGAATCGGTCTTGGGCTGGCGGTCGATTGAGGAGTAAAGAATGCAGACGCCGGTTACGTAGTCCGCGTAATGGGCGCCCCAAGTGGCGATCTGCGCCCCAAGGCTGCGAAGTACATCGGATGCCTCGTCGAGAATACGTTCCTCCTCCGGGAGGTTCCGTTGCGCTTGCGATGCTTCGGCTGTGCGGCTCAAGGAGCTCGGGTCCTGAGCAACGGCGCTTTGCAGGAGGAATGCCCCCACTGCTACGTTGTGCCACATTTCGGAGTCTACCGTCCTATTTTATCGTCTCATGAAAGTCTAAGGCGCCCAATGGCGAACATATAAGCGTTAGTGACAGGAACGTCGCCGGTTTTCGAGAGGGCCGGATCGTGATGACGGACGGAACGTATTCGCCGCGCGGGCACGCGTTGTCAACCAGGCCGCGCCGGCGGAGAGCCCCTCACCCCGCCAGGCCATTCCTAATCAGCAGCGCTCGCGGGTCCGGATCTCGGCCCATGAATGCGCGGTATAACTCGGCGGGGTCGGCGCTGTCGCCGCGGGAGAGAATACTCCGGCGGAAGTCTTGGCCGACTTCACGGCTGAAGATGCCGTGCTCGCGGAAGCGTGTGAACGCATCGGCCTCCAAGACTTCGGCCCACTTGTAGGAGTAATACCCAGCGCCATAACCCACCGGGCTCGCAAATAGGTGCGTGAAGGCCGCCAGCATGGCGTGGGCGGGCGGGAGCGGCGCCGGGCTGAATTCCTGCAAGATGCGCCGGGCGTAATCCACCGCGTCGCCATCGCGCTCGGCCGAGTACCGCACGTGCAGCTGCAGGTCGATATAGCCGAACCCGAGCTGCCGCATCTGTTGGTTGGCGGCGCGAAAGGTGCGCGCCCGCCGCATTTTCTCAAACAACTCGTGCGGCACCGGCTGGCCGGTTTCCCAGTGACGCGCGAACAGATCGAGCGACTCGCGCTCCCAGCACCAGTTCTCCATGATCTGCGACGGCAGCTCGACGAAATCCCAGGCCACATTCGTGCCGGCCAGGCCGCGCGATTCCACGCGGCTCAGCATGTGATGGAGCAGGTGGCCGAATTCGTGGAAGATGGTTTCCACTTCGCGGTGCGTGAGCAGAGCCGGCTTGCCGGCCACCGGCGGCGTCAGGTTGCCGCAGACCAAGCCCAGGTGCGGGCGGAATTTCGCGCCGTCCGGCCCGCCGGTGATCAGCGCATCCATCCAGGCGCCGCCGCGTTTGTTCTCGCGCGGGAACCAATCGGTGTAGAAGCCGCCCAGAAACTCGCCCGTTTCGTCGTGGACATTGTAATATCGGACGGCTTCGTCCCACACCGGCACGCCGGCCTCTTGCTCAATGCGCAAGCCATAAAGGCGATGCACCAGATCGAACAAACCGGCCACCGCCTGCTCCAGCGGGAAGTAGGGCCGCAGGGCTTCCTCGTCGAAGTCGTAGAGCGCGGCGCGCTGCTTCTCCGCGTAGTAGGCTACATCCCAGCCCGCCAATTCGGCCGCGGCCGGGCCTTCGAGCGAACGCCGGAATTCGAGCAGCTGGCGATTTTCCTCGCCGAAGCGGGCCTCGGTCTTCCCCTTGAGATCGTCCAGGAAGGCGAGCGCGCGGGCGCCATCGTGCGCCATGCGGTCTTCCAGCACCAGGTCGGCGAAGTTTGCGAAACCCAGCAGGTGGGCCTTCGCACTGCGCAATTCCAGAATGCGCGCAATCAGAGGGCGGTTGTCGCGCCCGGCCTCGGTCGCCCGCACGCTGAAAGCTTCGTACACGCGCCGGCGGGCTGCCGGGTCGTCCAGGTAGGTCATCACCGCGAAGTAATCGGGCGCGTGCAGGGTGAAGCGCCAGCCCTCGCGGCCCTTGCGCGCGGCGCTTTCGCGGGCGGCGGCCACGGCGCTGGGCGGCAGGCCGGCGAGGCCTGCGGGATCGCCGACGATCAGCTCGAAGGCGTTGGTGGAATCGAGCACGTTCTCCGCGAACTTGATGGTAAGCTGGCTCAGTTCCACGTCCAGGGCTTCCAGCCGTTGCTTGCCTGCCGGGTCGAGATTGGCGCCGTGGCGGCGGAAGTTGTCGACGGTCTTGGCGAGCAGACGGCGGCGCTCGCCTTCCAGGCGCGCGGCCTCATCGGTCGCGGCAAAATCCTGTACCGCGCGCCAGAGGCCGGCATGCAGCGGGATGCCGGAATAGAAGGCGCTGACCTGCGG
Organism: Bryobacterales bacterium; assembly: GCA_963843095.1. Taxonomy (GTDB): domain Bacteria; phylum Acidobacteriota; class Terriglobia; order Bryobacterales; family Bryobacteraceae; genus Bog-375. The sequence goes on along the minus strand of CAWJLI010000178.1, from coordinate 29,728 downwards.
CTGCGCCGCGCTGTAGGCGGCTCGCAGCTCCGGGTAGGTGGCCACGGCCTCCAGGTGGCGCACCACGCCGATCGCGTATTCGAGCGGCTCCGACAGATCGTCGAGACTTCGCAGCGTGTTGACGAAGGTGCGCGGGCCGCCGGTGGCCGCTACTTCTTCGAGGCGCTGGCGCGCCTGGCGCAGCAACTCTTCGGTGGCCGGGGCCACGTGTTTGGCACGGATGCGGTCGAACGGTATACGAAACTCAGGCGACAAAAGAGGATTGGGATGGGTGGCGGGCAGCATCTTTTTGAGCGTACCAGTATCCGTGCCCGCCGCGAATCCCTTGGGCCGGCCCACAAGCGGCGTGCGAACGCTCTAGAATGGTGAGAAGCAATGAGTTCCGATCCGAACGAGCCGCCGGGCCGTGTCCCGCCCGAAGAATGGCTGAACGTGTTCGCCCTGGTCACCTACATCCCGGCTCCGCTCGGGGAGTTTCTGGATCAACTGCGCCGTGAACTGGTGCCCGGCGACGACCCGCGCGCCCACGTTAGTTTGTTGCCGCCCCGCCCTCTGGCCGGCGAGTGGCGCCAGGCTTGGGCCGAGGTCCGCAACACGCTCAGGCGCCGCGCAGCTTTTGAGGTGGAACTGACCGGAATCCGGACGTTTCCGGTGACCGATGTGATTTACCTTGAAGTCGGCGCCGGGGCTGCGGAGCTGTGCGAGATCCACACTCAAATGAATTCGAGCTCACTGGCTTTTCAGGAGCCGTTTGCCTATCACCCGCACGTGACCCTGGCGCAAGATATCTCCCACCAGGACGTTGGGGACATGCTCAAGCTGGCCGAGCGGCGCTGGCAGGAGTTCCGCGGCCAGCGCAGCTTCCGCGCCGAGCGCGCTGTGTTCGTGCAAAACACCATCAGCGACCGCTGGCTCGATTTGGCCGAATACCGGCTTGGCAGCACGCTTGTTAATTTGTGAGATCCCCTTTTCCTTGCAGCCACTACACGCTTATGCCAGCTCGTTAGACGTGAGGCTGGAATCGGGAAGCGCCCGATTCGCGCGAAATGCGACTTGCCCGGTCGCCGCTGGAAACTTGGCCGAACGAGTTGCTAAAGGTCTGGCGGTTTCAGCCGATAGACTAATTTGGACGTGACAGTCCGCGCCGTCAAAGGGGAACTTTTGGTAACCATTGCGGTTTGCGATACAGAGCCGATCGCCATCGAAGGGCTGCGAGGCCTTCTGGAATCGAGAGAAGAGTTGCGCGTTGTCGCGGCGGAAAGCACTCTGGCAGATGGCATGGAAGCTGTGCGTGAATTGCGGCCGGCCGTCTTGCTTGTGGACAAGGCGCTCGGTATCCACGCCGTGCTGGACTGGGTGATCGCTTTGCGTGGGATGGATCAGCGGCCGGCGGTAATTGTGTGGGGAGCGGCGCTGTCGGAATCCGAGGCTCTGCGCATCCTGCAAGCCGGGGCGGCCGGCGTCATGCGAAAGACCTCCAAGCTGGATTCGGTGATGGCTTGCGTGCGCGCCGTGGCGGCGGGCGGGTCCTGGATGGAAGATTCCATGATGTGGGAGCGGGATCGGCCGTATCGCGCAGCCCGGTCACCGCTGACGGGGAGGGAACTCGAGGTTATGGAACTGGTCGAGCGCGGCCTCAAGAATAAGGACATCGCCAGCGCGCTCGGCATCCGCATCGGCACTGTCAAAATCCACTTGAAACACATTTTCGAAAAAACCGGCATCCGCGGCCGCTACGGCCTGGCGCTCTCAGGGCTAAAAGAAAAAGGGCTGCTAATATCCCCAATTCTGGAAACCGTACCGCTGCCGGGTACGGGAGTTGCTTGAAAGGGGTCGCTACGGAACCATGGCGTTCGCTGAAAACACGTTGGTTGGCAGCGCAGAGCGTGGGCGGCAGCTCGATGGTCTAGAAGTTCCGCGCAGGTGGTCCCCTGGTTCACCACTACCCTCAAACTTGGGTATTGAATCACCAAAAATAACCTTGCGATCTGTATTAAACGAGTTTAATGTATAGATATACCGTAGTTATCAGAACTCATAGAACCATAGTCAATGGCGAGCTTGCGTCCGAAGGAAGGTAGTAGCCGATGACACCCGCTGGAGCAATTCGCAAACCCGTGGCGCAGACCATCGCCGTGCTATCCGTGAGCTCGGCCGAGGAAGACCATTTCCACCTGCAAGACATTTTTTCGAGCCCCGAACGGACGCTCTACCCGGACCTGGCTTTCACCATGACCGCCAAGAGCACAATTGTGGCGGCGAAGAGCGCTCTGCAGCGGGGACGGATCTCGATTGTGATGTGCGAGCATGACCTGTCGCCGGGGTCGTGGAAGGAGGTGCTGGACTTCACCGAGCGCCTCCCGTTGCCGCCGCCGCTGATCGTGACATCGCGCATGGCCGACGAGCGCATGTGGGCCGAGGTTCTCAACCTGGGAGGCTACGACGTCTTGGCGAGGCCCTTCAACAGCGAGGAAGTGATTCGTACGGTCACTTCGGCCTGGAGTCTGTGGCAGCACCGGTTCCAGTGCCAGGCTGAAAGCTCCCAGAGAGCCGGGGGTAACGCAGCATGAAGTTCATCGTCATCCCGGAAGACGATCTGAAGCGCCTGGAAAGACGCTTCGGACCGGATGTGCGCCGCATGGGGCCGTGGAACTCGGATGGCGTCTTCGGCTATACCAGTATCTCGCTCGGCGCGGTCGAGAGCGCTGCCGAAGCCGTCGGCGCTCCTGGTTTGCCGGAGGCGGTCTCACGGTTGCAGGAGGCGCGGGAACCGGTGGCTGCGTTCATGGATCTGGTGGAAGCGTTCGGCCCCGATCTGGTCGTCAAGATCAAGGCAGCCTACTCGGCGGCCTCGCTGACACCCCCCTCCCCTCGGCCGGTCGGGTCCACCAGGCTGGCGGCAACGCGAGGGTCCGGCGCGGCCACCGCAGCCTGACTATCGCCCGAAGATGGGGCGGACGCCCTCGTCGCACCGGGCCCCTTGTCCCGTTCTCCGCCGGACCCGCGCGCACTTACCCGATGGACATCTGATTATTATCCCGGCCCGGGGGTGCCGCGCGCCGCTTGATATCATAAAGTTCGCAATTCCATCGGGAGGTTCCATTCATGGCCGCTGAAGTCAACCGGCGCAGTTTTCTCAAGACAGCCGCGCTGGCCGCCGGTCCCGCCGTTATCTCCGCGCGCGGGGCTAATCAAAAAGTCAACATAGGCTGGATCGGTGTGGGTACGCGCGGTAACGCGGCCATCGAGTGGCTGCACACTGCCGCTCCCAATGACGTGGCGCTCACCGCCGTGTGCGATACCTATCAAGGCTACATCGCGCGCGCCAGGAATCGCGTGAAAACGGTGTGGGGCAACGAGCCGGCCACTTACGTGGATTATCGCGAGCTGCTGGCCGACCGCAACGTGGACGCCGTGTTCATTATGACGCCCGAACACCTGCACCGCGACATGACCGTTGCGGCGCTCGAAGCGGGGAAGCACGTTTATATCGAAAAGCCGCTGGCGCACACCATCGAAGAAGGCTTTGACATTGTGCGCGAATGGGAACGGTCGGGCAGAATAGTGCAGGTGGGCACGCAGAACCGCAGCTCCTCGCTCTACAGGAAAGCCAAGGAACTGATCGAGCAGGGCATGATCGGCGAGGTGCAATACGTGCGTGCCTTCTGGTATCGCAACTCGCTGCCGAACGAACCGGCATGGCGCTACGTGATCCCGGCCGAAGCCACGCCGGAAAATACCGATTGGAACCGCTTTCTGGGAAGCGCTCCCAAGCGAAGCTGGAGCCCCGAGCGCTACTTCCAGTGGCGCCTGTATTGGGACTATTCGGGCGGCATTTCGACCGACCTGCTGGTGCACCAGACCGACATCGTCAATTTCATGCTCGGCAAGACGACGCCGAAGACCTGCGTGGCCTCGGGCGGCATTTACCGCTGGCACGACGACCGCGACGTACCCGACACGTTCAGCGCCATTTACGAATACGGCGACAACTTCCACATCAACTACAGTTGCTTCTTCGGCAACGACCATTACGGCTACGGCGAGCAGGTGTGCGGCAACGAGGGCACCATCGAAGTCATGAACCGGCAGGACCTGTACTTCTATCCGGAAACGTTCCATGGCAAGGCGCCCGCCGCCATCGCCGGCCGCAAGCCAATTCACCTGAACGGCAAGGCGGATTTCGGCGAAGCCGACGGCGTCAACAACCATTTCCGCAATTTCATTCAATCCGTGCTGGGCAACGAGAAGGTGATTGCGCCGCCCACGGTGGGCCAGCAGGCGGCCATTTCCGGCCACATGGCCACGCTCTCGTTCCGCCATCAGAAGAGAATCATCTGGGACGACGCGGCCGGAACTTACAGCTTTGCCTGAGAGGCGCTCATTCGGGTCGATCGCGGCAAGAAAAGCCGAAATGGCTCTCGGCTCAGCCGGCCCGGCAGCCCGTGCCACTTGGCTGCGATGTTACATTAGCTTCGGTGCCGAAAAGACGCGACTTTCTGCTGCTAACCGCCTATGCCGGGCGTGCTGGTGTGGCTGGCAGGACTTCGTCCTTTGTGGCTGGACGAGGTTCTGCAACTGGTCGCGTCCACCCAGCCCGATGCGCGGAGCGTAATCCGGTGGGTCACTTACAATCCGGGCGCGGCGCCGCTCGGCTATCTGGTGCAGCGCCTTTTCGTTTTGACACTGGGACTGTCGCCATGGGCGGCGCGCGCGGCGCCGGCGATCTTCGGCCTGCTTTCCGCCATCACACTGGTCGGTTTCGCGCGCGATCTGAAGGCGGGGGCAACCTGGGTTGTGCTGGCGGCGTTTCTGGTGACGCCGTTGCAACTCCGTTATGCGGTGGAGGGGCGCCCTTATTCGCAGGCGCTATTTTTCGCGCTAGCGGCGCTGTGGTGCCTTTGGCGGCTGGTGCAAGCGCCGTCCTGGCAGTCGCGGCGGCTTATTCCTGCTTGGTGACGGCCGGCCTGTACACGCAGCCGCTGTCGGCGGCAGTGCAACTGGGCGCGCTGGCCGCGCTGCCGGCCGCCGGCCGGCGTAGGGCGGTTCGGTTGGGCGGAATCGCACTGGCGATCGCCTGCCTGTTGTTCGCGCCCTGGTACCTCTATGTCAGAAGCGCGTGGCATTTCGGAATCGCCGCCAGCCAGTATAATTTCTCCATGGCGCCGAAGATTGTCTGGATGCTGCTGCGCGAGATTTCGGGCGGCGGTTATGTGGCTTCGTTGGCGCTGATCGGCGCGGCGGTGCTCGGCTGGCGCCGTGCGGATTCGCTCGTCAGGCGGTTCCTGCTCGGAAGCATCGTCTCCGGCATCGTCTGTGCGATCGCCGCGGATGCCGTTTCCAGCTACTTTTTTGCCGCGCGCCAGGTGCTGTTCGTGCTGCCGGCGATGCTGTTGCTCGCGACGGCCGGGCTTCCCGGCCCTCGCCGCGAATGGTGGCAGCCCGGCCTGCTGGCGATTTTCCTGGTAGCCTCGCTGACCAAGGACGTGCGCTATTTCCGCAATCCCGGCGAAGATTGGCCGGGCGCGGCGCGGGCGCTGCTGGCGGCCACCAGTCACGGAGCGTGCGCGGTTGTGCCAAGCCCCGAACCGAAGGAGATGTACCAGCTTTTCGAGCCCGGCTTGAGCGGCCGTTTCTGCAATGAGAGCGACGCGACCGGGCCGGCGGTGATCATCCAGAACCGGTACACGCTGGCTTCCAGCCTGGAGGAAGCCACCCGCGTCCTGGCAGCGAGAAGATTTCGCGCCGCTGCTGCAACTGACGTTTCCGGCGTGAGACTCCTGCTGTTTCTTCCGGGCGACAAGGGCCCGTCCTGAGATAACCGGCTTGGGGGATCGAGAGTCCCGGGTAAATGCAGCGGCTTCACGCGGCGCCTTGGTCTCCGATACACTGGGTAGTTCATGTCCAGATTGCTGGAGGGCAAGCTTGCCCTCGTCACCGGAATCGCCAACAGATGGAGCCTGGCTTACTCGATCGCGCAGGCATTTGCGCGCGAAGGGGCCACGCTGGTGCTCACCTATCTTGGCGAGCGGCAGAAGGCGAAGATCGACGAACTGGCGCCGGATCTCAACGTGGCGCTGATTCAACCTTGCGACGTCACCAAGGACGAGGAGTTGGCGGCGCTCACGGATGCGCTCGCCGCCTTGCAGCGGCCACTCCACGCGGCGGTGCACAGCCTGGCCTTCGCCAATCCCGAGGACCTGATGCGGCCGTTCTTCGAAACCAGCCGGGCGGGCTTCCTGCTGGCGCAGGACGTGAGCGCCTATTCGCTGGTGGCGCTGGCGCGGGCGGTGATGCCGGCGATGGCCGAGGGCGGCTCGATCTCCACGCTTACTTACCTCGGTTCGCAGCGGGTTGTGCCGAACTACAATGTAATGGGCGTGGCCAAGGCGTCGCTGGAAGCTGCTATGCGATATCTGGCGAGCGAATTGGGTGAGCGCAACATTCGCGTGAACGCCATTTCGGCCGGGCCGGTGAAGACGGCCTCGGCGCGGGGCATCAAAGGATTTTCCGGCATTCTGGACGCCGCCGCGCGCAACCCGCTGCGGCGCAATACGGATCCGGCGGAAGTGGCCGACGCGGCCGTGTTTCTGGCCAGCGCGCTGGGGCGCGGCGTCACCGGCAACGTACTGTTCGTCGATTCGGGAATGCAGATCATGGGGTTCTAAATGAAAGTCGAAGTGGTTCTCACCGAAGCCGACCTCGCGCAGGAGTTCACCGACGCTTTCGAAGCGCGCGATCTGCCCGAGAAATTCTTCTACTGGTTCCCGCGCTCGGCGGCGGATTGGACCGCGCTGGCGGCCGACCCGGAACTTTACGGTGGCCTGTCGGCGACCTGGAAGGAGCTGGGATCGAGCGCCTTCGAACTCGCCTCGCATTTCCACGGGCGCGTGCCCGTCATCAGCTTCGGCGCCGGCGATGGCGCGCGCGACGCGCTGCTGCTGGGGGCTTTGAAGGATTCCGGCTCCGAATGCCTCTACTTCCCGGTGGACTCGAGCCAGGGTCTGCTGGAGCTTGCATCGGCCAAGGCCGAGGACAACGACATCGAAACCACCTGCATCAAGGCCGATATTTCCAGCCCCGTGCACCTGGTGTACGCCGCCGACGCCGCCGATCCGCCCCGCCTGTTCGTGCTCTCCGGCAACACCGTCAGTTCCCTCGATCCGCTGGCCGAGATCCGCTACCTGGCGCAGTGCATGAAGCCAGGCGACCGGTTGATCATCGACGGCGAGATCCACCACGCGGAGCAGACCATGGAGCGGAACACACGGCCCGCGGTGCGCAACTTCCTTTGGGCGGTGCTCGAAAGCGTGGGAATCCAGCAGGCCAACGGCGAGCTTCGATTCAACCAGAAACACGACGAGCGCCACGAAGGACTGCACCTGATCACGCGCTATTTCCGCGCCGAAACCGACCTTTCGGCCACCGTGGTGAGCCAGGACGTCGCACTACAGCGTGGCGAGCGCATCGGGCTCAACTTCCAGTATGCTTACACTCCGGAAGCCTTCCGCTGGCTGCTCACCGAACACGGCGGGCTGGATCTGGTGCGGGTACACTTATCGCCCGACGGCCGGTTCTTGACTGCGATCTGCAAAAAATAGGTGAGCCGCGCCGGAAAGTGTGGAAAAATTCCCGGCTCGGCCAGTGATGTGCGGTCGAGCCGGTTATCAGAAAGCCCATCTCGACGCGTGAGAGGGTGCATTCATAGGCTAGCCGTACGGGGGGGTACAAACAAGACTAAGTTCCGATATAGAACCCCCATAACATCAGATATGAACTGAGTCACCGTTATGAACCCCTATAGCCGGGGTGCGGAAACGTTTACTTAAACCGGCGAATCGATCCTCATCCACCGCCCAAAGTTCGCTCAAACAGCGCCAGGATGCGCTTATACTCGTCGGCCCAACTGCTCGGCTCGGTGAAGGTATGATTCTCGACCGGGTAGACGGCGAGTTGCCAGTTCTCTTTTCGCAGTTCGATGAGCCGCTGGACCAGACGCACGGTATCGTTAAACTCAACGTTCGAATCCACCATGCCGTGACAGATGAGCAGCGCGCCCTTGAGGCCCTCGGCGAAGAAGATGGGTGAAGAGCGCCGGTAAGCTTGCGCGTCGCTTTGCGGCAGGTTCAGGATGTCCGAGGTGTAGGCCTGATTGTAGAGCGCCCAATCGGAGACCGGCCGCAGTGCCGCGCCGGCGGCGAAGGTATCGCCCTCGGTGAACATCGCCATCAGGGTGAGGAAGCCGCCATAGCTGCCGCCCCAGAGGCCGATTCTGGCGGGGTTGGCACCGTGCCGCGCCACCAGGTATCGGGCGGCGTCGGTGATGTCGTCCAGGTCCTTGCCGCCCATATGCTCGTAGACCGCGGCGCGCCATTCGCGGCCGTAACCGGCCGAGCCGCGGTAATCGACGTCGATGACGATGAAACCGCGCTCCATCAGCAGGTGGTCGAACAGGTACTCGCGGTAATAATTGGCGCTCCACCAGCGGTCCACGTTCTGCAAGTATCCGGCGCCGTGCACGAACACCACGCCGGGACCGCCCTTGCGAAAATGCGCCGGTTTGAACAGGCGCGCCGGCACCTCGACGCCGTCGCGCGCGGTGAAAGTGATAATCGGCACGTCGAGCCACGGATACGCGGCGAAATCGGGCGCCGGCGATGTGGTGACGCGCTGCGGTTCGGCGCCCGGCCGGTTCTCCTGCACGTAAAGATCGGGCGGCTGGTTGGTGTAAGAGTAGACATCGGCGATCCAGCGCTCATCGGGCGAAATCGTGGTGGTGTGCTTGCCAGGCCGGCCGGTGAGCCGGGTGAGATCGCCCCCTTCGCCACTCATCTCGTAAAGATGATTCTCGTACGGCGAATCCTTGCTCGCGGTGATATAGAAATGCGATTTGTCGCGCGACTGGCGCACGGCCAGCACTTCCCAATGGCCCGACGTCAAAGCGCGCGGCTCGCCGCCATCCCAAGCCACCGCGTAAAGGTGCGAATAGCCTGTGCGCTCGGATTGGAAGTAGACTTCGCGGCCGTTCCTCATCCAACCCAGCGTGAATGCGCCGATGCTGCCGATCCAGGCGTCGTCATGGTCGTGCGCCAGCACCCGCGTCTTACCGGTGGCGGGATCCAGGGCGAAGATCCAGCGGTCCTTGTTGTCGGCGGAGCGGCCCAGCAGCGCGGCCTTGGAGCCGTCCTCGCTCCAGACCGGCATGGCAAGTTCGACCTCGCGCTCCGGCGCCCCGGTGCCGCGCCCTCCCTGTTCCGCGTTAGGAGCCGGCGGCGCGGGCGACGCGGCGGGCGCGGCCTTCTGGCCGTGATCCACCCATTTCATCTCGCCCGACGCGGTATCGAAGACCGCCAGACGCGTGCGTCCTTGCGTGTCGCCCACGTTGGGGCGGCCGCTCGAGTCTTCGGTATAAGCGCTGTCGGTGATCCAGTTGGGAACCGTGGTATTCCTGGCGCCGGAGGCATCCACCACGGAGACGATCGCGTATTTCCGGTCGGGCGAAAGCTGCAATTCCGCCACCGACTGGCGCGCCTCGAGCGTGAATGGCTTGCGCGGGTGTTCCTGTTTGCGTTTGGCCTCGGCTTCCTCGCGCCGCGCCGCGCGCTCGCGGACCGTTTCGAAGAGTTCCTTCTGCTCCTTCTTCAGGCTCTCCTGGCTGGCGCTGGCGGGCTTTTGGTCGGCGGAGGCTTCGGGCGGCGCAGCGCCGCCGCGCCCACCGCGTCCACCCCGTCCACCTCCGAGGCCCATTGGCGCAGCCGGCTGGGGCGCGCCGGCGGCGCGAATGTCGGTCATCTGCTCCAGGTAGCCGGTGTCGAGCGACATGACGTACAGGTTGCCGCCGCGCGTGAAGCAAATTCGTTTACCGTCGGGCAGGAAATGCGGGTCGGTCTCGGCTTCGGTGGTGTCGGTGATCTGGCGGACCTGGCCGTTGGTCGAGTCATAGAGGAACAAGTCGCCGTCGCGGGAAAAAACCGTGAGCCGCTGGTCGTGCGAAACATCACCATAGACCGGCGGCGCCTGTTTTGCTTCCGCATCGCTGAGCTTGCGCGGAGGCGATCCGTCGCGCCCCACCACATAAGTATCGAGCGGCGCCGACGGTTTGTCGCTGGCCTGCTTCCACTGGAAGAAGACGCGCTGACTGTCGTACGACCAGCGGATCTGCGCCGGTTCGTAACCTACCAGCGCCGGGCCGCGCATGATGTTGTCGACCGTTAGCGAGAATTTCTCCGCCGTCCGGGCCTGGAAGATGAACAGCGCCAGCCCGACGGGGATGAGGGTTTTGCGGGTCAAGACAGCATCATATCGCAACCGGCTGGAGCGGTTGGCATGTTGCCTTTCTGGGTGCGGACTCGCCCGTTGTCGCCGGGCGGCGGGATGTCGCATACTGGGATCTGGCGGCCGCGCCATGGCGAAGCCATCCACTTCCCCCGACACCGAGATTGGCGAACAGCGCCGTCTGGTTCCGCTCTATCGCGTCGTTCTGCTCGACGACAACGACCACACCTGCGATTACATCATCGAGATGTTGCAAAAGATTTTCATCTTCACCTTGGATGAAGCTTACCGTCACGCCGAGGAAGTGGACCGCATGGGCCGGACCGTGCTGATCACCTGCGAATTGCCGGAAGCCGAATTCGCCCGCGACCAGATCCTCTCCTACGGCCCGGATGCGCGCCTGCCGCGCTCGCAGTGCTCCATGTCGGCCGTGGTCGAGCCGGCCGCCTGATCGGGAGGCGCCAGCTCGGCCAGCAGCACCGCTCCCTCCGGTCACGGCTCCGATAGGCGTTCAGAGCCGCGACCGTAGGGAGCGGTCAACGTGGCCGCCGATGCGTGCTCTATTGCTTGCCCGGATCGCCGAACGTGATGGTGGATTCTCCCGCGTATTTGTGATAGTTGCGGAAATCGATGGTATTGCGGCTGCATATGTCGGAGCCGCGCTGGCACATCAGAGTCTCCGAGTGAACGGGCAGCAGGTACTTTCTGGCATCGCCCAGTTGGACGTACTCGTAGTCGGTGGCGGATTCCACATGATCGGAGGGAAAGTCCGCGGGAAAACCGTACGCCCGCTCCTCGATACGCAGCACGCGCGCGGTCTGCGGGTCGATCCACACCGCTCCCTTGTATGCCGGCATGTAGCGTTGCGCCGATACGACCACGTTCCAGTGCGAGTGCGGGTGGTCCACGGTGTAATCGTAGACCTTCGCGTTGACGCCGGCGATGCGCTCGGTCTGTCGGAAGCGGAATTGGGCGTCGGTGGACGGCGAGAACAGGTCGACCAACAGGGTGCCGAATTCGCCCGTGGACCACGAGCCGTCGGTATCCGCAAAGTCTTTGCGCGGTTTGTTATTCACCTTGATATTGCGGTAGTCCTCTTTCCCGTTCTCATAGATCACGTTGGCCGAAACCAGGTCGACGGACTGCCAATTCGCCGGCCTGGTGTCGCTGGTGTAACGCGCGATCTGCTCCTGGCACACGTAATTGGGCAAGCCCTCGGTGAAATCGAACGCCGCCCCGGCGGCCCTGCGGATCAGGTCGTCGCTGCGCTGGGGCCGCGCCTCCGGAACGGGCGCTTCGTCCGCATCCCGGTAAACCGGGGCGGGAGGCGTCACCGCGGCCTCGGCCGTCCCGGTTTGCGGGGCGGCAACCGGCGGCCCGGCAACCGGCGGCGCGTTGCCGGCCGTCCCGGTTTGCGCCGGCGGCTCGGCAGCGTGTTCCCGCGCCGCGTCGGTGGGCTTGCCGCGGTGCAAAACGGGCGGGCCAGGATCGTCGGCATCCGGCTTGGTCGGCGGCGGCGTGACGTGGGTAACCGGCGCAGCCGCCTCCGAGTTGGCTGGCGCGGCATCCTTCGGATTGTCCTTCCAGGTGTCGACCGCGCCGCCATCTTTGTCGTTCGTCGCCGCAGTGTGGGCGCCCGCGGCTCTCTCCCAGTAGACATTCACGGCGATCAGGTAGCCCTTCTCATCTTGCGGGCCCTCCACCGACAACTGGTCACCAACCGCGAACTGCGGGTTCTTGACTTCTTCCCCGTTCCTGAAGAACTTGGTCTTGTCGTTGCGCTTGAAGTCCACCTGGCGGTCGTCGTCGAGCGCGATGGTAATGGTCTTGTTGTCCATCTGCCGCAGCTTGCCGCGAAAGCTGGGCATGGGCTGGCCCTTGGTGGAGCTGTTGGGATTGGTCTTGCTGCGGCCGAGTGGAACGCTGGGGCCGCTGGGATAGTTTCCGCCAGGCGGGTAACCTCCGCCTGGATAGCCGCCGGGCGGGTATACTTGCGCACTCGCGGCGCCGGCCGCGAGCAGCCAAATAGCGAACCAACCGCCGGTGCGCAAGACGGCGCTGCCGGCGTGAGACACACTTCGGGCAGGCTCGAACTTTTCCATCACCAGATGAGATGCGGCAAGCGAGTCCCAGGTTACCTGTATATTCCCGCTCATAAAATGCCGATAGGAGTTCCAAGCCGGGAAGTTCCTCGGCTAAAGTGAAGGTGAGAGATGCTGTGAACCCAAGCCGGTTACTGGTCTACGATGCCGATCCCGCCCTCCATGAACTGCTGGCCCCAGTGCTGAAGCGCGAAGGACGCTCCATTCAAGACGCTTACGACCGGCAAGAAGCGCTGGAGGCGCTGCGGCATTCCGAGTGCGACCTGGTGCTGGCAGGGCAGGGCCGGAATGGCGACGAAGGGCTGAAGCTGCTGCGCCGCATGCGCTCCATCCGCTCCGAGGCCAAGGTGATCCTGGCCGGTAACTGCGATCCGGCCGGGGCGCTGGCAGCCATTCGCCAACGCGCCTACGCATACTTTCACAAGCCGATTCCCACCGGCCCGCTGGCCGACATGGTGCAACTGGCGCTCGACGCCACGGCCTGGCGCGACGATATCCGGGTGGCTTCCGCCCGACCGGAGTGGATTACCCTCGAAGTGCGCTGCAAACTCGAAGCCGCCGAGCGCACCACGCAGTTTGTCCGCGAACTGCTGGCGGATCTGGACCCGCAAACGGCCGAGGATATCGCCATTGCCTTCCGCGAGCTGCTGATCAATGCCATCGAACATGGCGGCAAGTCCGACGCGCACAAGCGGGTGAGGGCCTCGCTGCTGCGCACCTCACGCGCGGTGATGACGCACATCGCCGATCCGGGCAAGGGCTTCTCGCTCCAGGCCCTGCCGCACGCCGCCATCTCCAACCCCGACGGCTCGCCCATTAAGCACATCGAATACCGCGAAGAGCAGGGCCAGCGCGCCGGCGGTTTTGGCATCCTCATGTCGCGCAGCCTGGTCGACGAACTGCTCTATAATCAGCCCGGAAACGCCGTGCTGGCTGTGAAGTACATAAAGTAGGCATCCCGCACACAGTCGGGCTGATGGAAAGGGCCGCAAGGCTCTTTCTTCGGGCGATTCCTGCTATCATTCTGTCCGGTAACGTCGCGGAGCTCTTTCAGATTGGAGACAAGCAAGATGCCGGGTTCCTGGGGATTGATTTGCGTCGGATTCGCCACCCTCAGTTTATTGCTGGGTGTCTCGGTTGCCAACGGCGCAACAGACAGCGCTTCCGGCACGCTTCAGGTGGGCGCGGAGCGCTTCGCTCTGAAATACGCCTTCGGGGTTGTGGAACAGAACGAAATGGCCCACGGCAACAAGGAGGAGCTTAAGGTTCTCCTGTCGGACCTGCCGGTGCCCGACGATCTGCGCAAGGCTTCCGACGACTGGCTCTACTGGGCCGACAAACAGGCGCGCGGCGGCACGCTCCACGGCGTAGTCCTGTCCATCGATCCGTCTACCGGCGTCTGGAGCGGCGGCCAACTGTTGACGCGCCAAGGCGCCGAATTCTATTCGGAGAGCGTTTCGTCTCCGGAGTTGAGTAGCTTGCGATTCGCACCGGCCGGGCCGATCGGCGACCAGGTGGCCGGCAAGCTGTCGATGACAGCGCCGATGAAGGGCGCCCACGATGAAACCGGCGCCTGGCGCGTCGAAGCCGAGTTCCACGCCGCCGTGGTCCGCCCCGCCGCCGTGAGCGGGGTGCTCTCCGGAGCGCCGGCGCAGAACAGTCCGCAATACAAAGCCGTGCTGGCGTTTCTGGATGCCTGCCGGAAGAAAGACCGCGACGCCATCATCAACAGCGTGGATCCGCAGTCCCGCGAGTCGATGGCGGAGCTGTTCAAGAGCAACCAGGCAGAGGCGCTCAACATGTTTGCGAGTATGGCCGCCGAAGCCGCCGCCCTCAAACTGAACAAGGTGACCGTCCGCGGCGATTCCGCCGTGATCGATTTCGGGGATGGCAAGGCGGGCTCGGAGCCCAAGCAGAGTCTCCGGGTCGTCTTAGCCAAGGGTGAGTGGAAAATCGCCCAGTAAGTAGCCGCGGGGCTGCTGGACAGCCTGCGCCACGAACGTCTATCGCCCCTTTCGCCGCCGGGGCTTCGGATCTTCGAACACGGAGAACTGCAGCTTGCGCTCGTTGGCGTCGATGCGGACCAGGACTACGCGGACGCGGTCGCCGATGGAGAACTCGCGGCGGGTGCGTTTGCCGACTACCTTGCGCACATTTTCGCGGTAGGCATATTCGTCGCCGGGGAGGGTGTCGATCGGCACCAGGCCTTCGATGAACAGCTCGGTCAGCTCGACGAATATCCCGTACTTGGCGGTGCTGATGACGAGCGCGTCGAAGTCCTCGCCCACGCGGTCCGCCATGAAGCGCACCTTCTTCCACTCCACCAGTTCGCGCTCGGCTTCGGCGGCGCGCCGTTCGGTGTGCGAACACTCGCCGGCGATGGCACTCAGTTCCGGCTCGGGCGGCGTCTCGGCGCCGGTCAGCGCGGCGCGCAGCAGGCGGTGTACCACCAGGTCCGGATAGCGGCGGATGGGTGACGTGAAGTGCGTGTAAGTATCGGCGGCCAGCGCGAAGTGGCCCACGTTGTTGGTCGCGTAGCGCGCCTGTTTGAGCGACCGCAGCATCAGGTAACTGAGGATGCGCTCCTCGGGCTTGCCTTCGATCTTCGCCACCAGCTTCTGGTATTGGCGCGACGAGATCTTCAGCTCGGGCGCGGCCAGCTCGATGTCGTGCCGCCGCTTGCTGCCATCGCGATGGCGGTCGGTAATGCCGAACCGCCGCACGGGAATCGCTCCCACGCCGAGCGAATAGCCGAAGTGCGCGGCCACTTCCTCGAAATCCATCACGCGCTTGGGGTCGGGCTTTTCGTGAATGCGATAGATGCTCGCCGGGACGGCGGTTTCCAGGTGCGAGGCCACGGCTTCGTTCGCGGCCAGCATGAACTCTTCGATGATGCGGTGGGCGATGTTGCGCGCGGCGCGGCTGACGCCAATCATGGCGCCCCATTCGTCGAACTCGATGCTCGGCTCGGGCATGTCGAAATCGATCGAGCCGCGGCGCACCCGCTTGCGATTCAGCAGCAGCGCCAGCTCCCGCATCAGCTCGAAGCGCTCGACCAGCGGCTGATAGCGCTCGCGCTTGGCGGCATCGCCTTCGAGCAAAAGATGGACGTCGGTGTAAGTCATCCGCTCGGCGCTGCGGATCACACCGACGGTAAACTCCTGCGCCACGGTTTCTCCGCGGGCGTCGATCTCGAGCAGCGCCGAAAGAACCAGCCGGTCCACCTGCGGGCGCAGCGAGCAGATGTCGGTCGAAAGCTCGAACGGCAGCATAGGAACCGCGCGGTCGGGGAAGTAGACGCTGGTGCCGCGCAGGCGGGCTTCGATGTCGATCGGCGTGCCGGGGCGCACGTAGTGGCTCACGTCGGCGATGTGGACTTGCAAGGCATAGTTGCCGTTCGCGAGGCGCTCCACCCAGACCGCATCGTCGAAATCGCGCGCGGTTTCGCCGTCAATGGTAACGATATCCAACCCACGGAAATCGCGGCGCGCCCCGCGTTCGGCGGCGGCGATCGAGTCCGGAATGGTGCGCGCCTGCTCCACCACTTCCGGCGGAAAGCGGTGCGGCAGGTGATGCTGGCGGATGACGATCTCGACATCGACGCCGAAATCGTCCGGCGAGCCGAGGATCTCGACCACGCGGCCCACCGGATGCTCTCCGCGCTCGGCGTATTCGAGCAGTTCCACGTTGACGATCAGGCCGGCCAGTTCCTCCGGTGATCTCACCTGGCGCGGGGTGACGCCGATGCGGTCTATGATGGCGCCGGCCGGCGGAATCTCCATGCCTTCCGGAATTTCGATCCACTGGCGGATGCGGTCGTCGTGCGGCACCACGAACTGCCCGCGTTTGCCAAAGCGGAATTCGCCGACCACGGTCAGGTGCGCGCGCTGCAAGACCTTGACGATCTCGCCATCGGCGCGGCCGTTGGCTTCGATGCGCGCGATGCGGACCACCACGCGGTCGCCGTGCATGGCTTTCTCAGCCGTTTCCGGCGGCAGGAAGATATCGCCCTGGATGCCTTCGATGGGACGGTCGGAAATCAGGAAGCCGTAGCCGTCGCGGTGCATGTTCACACGGCCGACGGCGAATTCACGGCTGCGCGCGGTGGCCGTGTAGTGGCCGGAGCGCAGCTCGATGAGATCGCCGCGGGCGGTGAGACGGGCGAGCGCGGTCTCCAGTGCGGTGCGCCCTTCGCCCTTGGTCCCCAGCTCCCGCACAAGTTGCTTAAAGTTAGCACGGGCATGCGGCAGGCGGTTAATGTGTTCGAGCAGGGCAACGTCGGTCACTCCTCGATTGTACAGTTCAGGGCAGGCCGGTACCGCCAGGACGTTTGCTCGCGATCCAGCCGAAGTTCTTTTATCTTCAAGCGAAGCCGTGCAGCGTAAGCGATGAAGCGAGGCGAGGATCGCGCCCGCTCCGTCTCGCGACGCAGGTCGTCGACAGGAATTTTAGAAATTTCCATTTGCAATCGGCGCGCGAAGCGTTATGATTTGGAAGGCCCCCCCGAGTGAAAATCCAAAAGGCGCCGTGCATTCCACACAGAACCCGGTTCTCCTAGAGACTGATCTTCCTGGTATCGAACTTCACGCCCGCGGCAAAGTGCGCGATGTTTATCGCGTCGGCGAGCGGCTTCTGATTATCGCCACCGACCGCATCTCGGCGTTCGACTACATCCTTCCCACCGGCATCCCGGACAAGGGCAAGGTCCTGACCCAGCTTTCGATTTTCTGGTTCGACTTCCTGCGCGACCTGACGCCGACGCATTTTCTGACCGCCCAGGTGGACGAGTACCCGGCCGCGCTCGGCGCGTTTCGCGATCAACTGGAGGGCCGCTCGATGCTGGTGAAGCGGGCCGGCATGATCGACGATCGAATGCGTGGCGCGCGGCTACCTCTCCGGCTCCGGCTGGAAGGAATACCGGCAGCGCGGAACGGTTTGCGGCATCCCGCTTCCGGCGGGCCTGCGCGAAAGCGACAAGCTGCCCGAGCCGATTTTCACGCCATCCACCAAGGCGCAGGCGGGACACGACGAAAACATCTCGTTCGCGCAAGTGGCCTCGGCTGATAGGCGAGGACCTGGCCAAACGGCTGCGCGATCTGACGCTCGAAATCTACTCGCGCGCGGCCCGCTATGCCGAATCGCGCGGCATCATCATCGCCGACACCAAGTTCGAATTCGGCTTCGTGGATGGCGCGCTGGTGCTGGGCGACGAAGTGCTGACGCCCGATTCCTCGCGCTTCTGGCCGGCCGACACGTACCAGCCCGGCGGCCCGCAGTTCTCGTTCGACAAACAATTCGTGCGCGACTACCTGGAATCGATTCACTGGAACAAGCAGCCGCCGGCTCCGCCGCTGCCGAAGGAGGTCGCGGCCAAGACCGGCGAAAAATACTTGCAAGCCTACCAGGCGCTCACCGGCCACCAGCTATGAACTGGCTGGATGTGGTGCTGGGGCTGATCCTGGCGGCGTCGGTGGTGGCCGCTTTCCGCAAGGGCCTTGACGCGGGAAGTCATCGAGCTGATCGCGCTGGTGATGGGGTTCGTGTTGGGGTTATGGTTCTACGGTTGGGCAGGCGGCTTTCTGGAGCTTCACCTGAAGTCGCCGCAGGCGGCGCATTTTGCCGGCTTCGCGCTTGTATTCTGCGGCGTGTTGCTGGTTGGGGCGCTGGTGAGTTTCGTGGTGGGCAAGTTTCTGAAGGTGACCGGGCTGTCTTTCTTCGATCACCTGCTGGGTGCGGGCTTCGGCGTATTGCGCGCAGCCCTGATTGCGGTGGTGCTGGTTTCCGGCCTGATGGCGTTTTCGCACGGCGACACGCCGCCGGCCGCGGTCGAGAATTCCCGCCTGGCGCCTTACCTGGTGGGCTCCGCCAACCTGGCGGCGGACATGGCTCCTCACGAGTTTAAGGAAGGTTTTCGCAAGGCATACGGGCAGGTCAAGCAAGCCTGGGCAAACGCCCAGCGGCACGGAACCAAGCCCGAGGCGAACAAGGACAGGAAATGAAAAACGAATTTGACGGTTTGGTGGCTCGACTGTTGAACGGAGGCGTTTTTCTCGCGGATGCGGTCGGGCTCCTGGAACGGAGCATGATCGAAGCGGCGCTCGGGCAGAGCAAAGGCAACCAGTCGGCCGCCAGCAAGAAGTTGGGCATCCACCGCAATACGCTCCAGCGCAAGGCCCTGGAATACGGCCTCGCAAACTGCCGCACCCGCTCCCGGCGCAAGCCCGCCAACCGCGAACTGCCGGCGCGCAAGCGGAGGGTCGGCGCGGCCTAGTGTCGTGTTTCACAAGTTCGCAACGTGATTCCGGAGCTTCGTACCAGGGAGCTTTGTATCAGGGCACGGCTTCAGCCGTGCCGCCGTGGCACTCGCTAAACATGGCCTTTAGGCCCTGTAATCGATAGAGCGAAAGCCTCGTGGGGATTCTATCCACTAACTTCAGAGACGGGACACCAGTGTTCGACCTGCTGATCTTCGACCTCGACGGCACGCTGATCGATTCGCGCCTGGACCTCGCCAACGCCGTCAACGCCACGCGACGCCACATGGGGATGGCGACGCTCGATAACGAGCGCGTGTATTCCTACGTCGGGAACGGCGCCGCGGTGCTGATCCGCCGCGCTTTGGGCGACCAGGCGACCGAGTCGGAAGTCCAGGAAGCGCTCGAATATTTTCTCGAGTACTACCGCGAGCACGATCTGGATTTCACCACCCTGTATCCCGGCGTGCGCGAATCGCTCGACCGTCTGGGGGCGGCTCAGAAGCGCATGGCTGTGCTCACCAATAAGCCGGTGCGCGTGAGCCAGGCCATCGTGGAAGGCCTCGGCGTCGCGCATCACTTCTTCCGCGTCTATGGCGGCAATAGTTTCGAGTTCAAGAAACCGTCGCCCATAGGCATCGAAGTGTTGATGGAACAAGCCGAGGTGAGCCGGGAGCGCACGCTGATGGTGGGCGATAGCTCGGTGGATGTGGAAACCGCGCGCAACGCCCGGGTGGCCTGCTGCGGCGTGACCTATGGCTTTCAGCCCGAGACGCTCGACAACATGCCGCTTCGCCTGAAAGTCGACCGGATGGAGCAGATGGTCGATTGGGTGCTGGGCACCTCGACAGAGAAAGGAACCGAGTCACATGAACCATAAACCAGGCACCGCAGCGCCCGCCACCGGCATCTATTGGTGCAGCGTCTGCAAAACGCCCGCACAATTCACGGAGGGCGAGACTCTCCCCGAATGCCCCAACTTTTGCGGGCGAGGGTTGTGGGAACTGGTGGAGAAAGAGGAATAGCCGTGGGGCGATTCAGTTGCCGACGGTCACATCGATCGTGTTCGAACAGACGGTGGTGTTGAGGTAGTCGATCCTCCCGCCGAGGCTGACGCGATATGTGCCCGGCATGGACATATCGAAGTCTTGGCCGACCCACCACAGCCAAGTGACATCCTCCTGGGGTGGCAGCGCGAAGAAGTAGGGGAGAGTGCGACCGTCGACTACGCTACTGGCGGGCGCCAGCGGATGATAGAGCCACTCCTGCTCTTTTTTTATCGCGGTGTGCGCTCCGAACGGGCCTATGATCACTGCCGAGAACTCCTGCTCGGGCCAAAATGTCCTGAAGAACCCGACCGTTTGCGGCGTGAGGTTCCTCAATGTTATGCGTATGTCGTCGGGGACATGGTTGTGGCTGTCTTTCAGTTGCTCGATGTTGAACGACAGGACCTGCGGTTCGGACGGCGTGCATGGCTGGAATGGCGTGACCCGCTGTTGGCCGCCCGGGTGCTGCGTGCTGTTGAAAACCAACCGGCTACCGATCTTGGAGAGCGCGTCATCCATCTTCGTCTTGGTGCACTGGTCCTTCTCCGCCGACCATGCCTGGGTAATCGCGGAGAGGGCGCCTGCTTGCCCGCCCGTAGAAAGCTTGCCGGCCGCCAAGGACCTCACGTCGGGCCTTAGGTCGTGCAGCGCGGACAGCAGGGAATCGTTTGTCAACATATAGCCGGACTCTTTGAGGCGCTGATCGGTTTCAGCGTCAGTCGGGTGATCCACAAAATGCACCCCCGGCCGGCCAAAGTCTTCGGGGCAGCCGTCCAAGCGTTGAGCCGAGGCCGCCAGCGGCGCCACCGCCAGAAGTACGATAGTTGAGTAAAGCCGTTTCATAGCACCCTCTCTTTCCTCGGGTTCGCTCGGTTCACTGACCCACCTGGCCACCAACGCAGCTGAAGCCGTTGGCAACAGCGTACCAAGTTGGGTAGGAGGTCGTGGGTCCTTCCCCGACCCCCGAGGCTCCGCCGGACGCCGTCCACCTGCCGCTCGCCCATGAAGCGGCCTCGTTATAGCCCCAATTCGTGACGTAAATTGGCACTGGGAACGATGTGCCGACGCCGGTGGGCTGCCATAGTAGGTACATGCTGAAGGAATTTTGTCTGGTCGCGTTGGTGTAGCCCGTCTGCGATCCGTCACCCAATGGAACGTACGGGTAATCCACGGCGGAGATGGTGTTCCCGGTCGATGTGGACGGGTATGGGTATGTGCCGTCTAGCATGGGAGGATTGTAACCAGATTCCTGGCACGTTTGGGTCTGTTTCCCCGCCCCTGTAAAAACGACGGCATCACTGTTCACCGTTTGGAGATATGTCAGGGTGCCGGCGTAACCGCTGGGAGGAGTCACGGTTGCCTGCGCGGAAAGCTCCCCGCACAGTGTTTCAGAACCCTCACAATTCAGATATGCCGACGCGGCCACCTGATCGTTCGGCGCCACGGTCGGCACAGCAACCTGAAAGCTCGCCGTCGCCGAGTTACTTCCGTAGGTGTACGTTACGCCGAGGTTACCACCTGTGACCCAGAAGAACGAGATCGGGTTCGAGCTCGAGCCCACGGTTGCGGGCCCATTTGGCGAGTATTGGCCATTCCACTGGGAGTAGCATATAGGGTCGATGGACCAGGTGCCGCCCGCAGGGCTCCCGTCGAGCATGATCTGCTGCCCTACGACGGCGTCGCATTGGTGCCGCGCAAGGTCGGACGTGCGCTCCCGTCCGGGTTCGGCATCCCACTTGCCCGCTCGCCGGTTACTCCTTCAGTCCCGCCAGCGCCTTGATCGCGTCCGCATAACCGGGCCGCAGCTCAATCGCTTTTTGATAGGCTGCCGCAGCTTTGTCCTTCCGGCCATTTTTCCGCCAGGCCTCTCCAAGGGCAAAGTAATTCTCCGGTATCGGGTTCTGACGTACGGCGGCCTCCAGATCGGCCGTCGTCTTGTCCACAGCAGCGGCCGCTGGGCGCGGAGCGTTCAGATTACCCAGGTTCAGCCCATTGACCATTACGGTGGTTTGGCCCATCATGCCGTTAATCATCGGCGTGAGATCCGCGACGTTCCCCGGCGCGTTCCCCAGGTTCACTCCGTTCGTCATGAACGTGACCTTGCGGTCGATGATGCCCTGAATCAGTTGCTGCATCAACGCGGACGGTTTCTCTTCCTGTCGCGGCAGCAACTCCACGCGCACATCGTCACCCTCTACGATCACGACGCCCAGCGGAACCGTCTTCGCACCCATCCCTCCCAGAAAGCCGGCCATCGCGCCCGCGCTGCCTAGTCCGAACTGAACCGCGGCAAACGGAACCACCTCAGTATCGCCGGCGCGAATCGGTTCTCCGACGACGCTGCCGGCCTTCAGTTCCGACACCAGCTTGTCGAAATCGGCCAGCGGCTTCGCCAGCGGCTGGGCGAACCCCGAAGCTGCCCACCACGCCACGCATGCTGCTACGGAAATGGATTTGCATATGGTAGTCATCGCAGTCTCCTCACTTGGCGGGCGCGGTCCCCGCGCCGATGAATCGCGTCTTCGTCTTCGTCACCGCAACGAAGCCCAACGGCCGGACTTCGCCGCTCATCAGGAATCCATCGATTCCCGGCGCGCCCGGCTTCGCCCCCTGCGAACCAGCGCCGGCGAAATTGACTTCAACCATCAGGATCGGGATCAGCGTCACCGAACCCACCTTGATCGCCTCACCCACCACGGTCTTGGCGTGGAGCTCCTTGCTCAACCGTTGGGCCAGGCCATCCGCCAGATCACCGCCCGCTTGGGCCGCCGCCGGGGCGGGCGCCTTCTCAGCCGGCTTCTGCGCCATCGCCAGAGAACCGCAGAGAAGACCCAGTCCGGCAAGCAGAATTGCCTTGCGTCTCATGAAACGCCTCCTGAATTCGGAATTCGATGCAGACGATTGAACGTTAACACGAGGCAGATGAGAATCGGAAGGATCGGAAGGATCGGACGAAGGATCGGGGACAGCAACCAATTGCACAATTGACTCACTCGCAGGGGCGGTCTTGGGAATGATGCCCGGTCTCACTTTGACCACAAGTTCCGGATAGCGCCACGGCGCCACCCGCCCTAGACTGAGAGGGTGATGACAGCCGAAGAGAGTAGTTTTTGGGAGACGTCCTTTTGGGAAGCTACGATGGGGCGCGATTCCCGCATGGACGGCTTCTTTTTCTACGCGGTGGTTTCGACCGGTGTCTACTGCCGTCCTTCCTGCCCGAGCCGCCGTCCGCGCCGCGTCAACGTGATCTTCTTTCGCGAACGCGAAGCGGCCGAGCGCGCCGGTTTCCGGCCCTGCTTGCGTTGCAAGCCGGATACGGCCGTAGGCGCTCATCCGCACGCCGAGCTCGTCAGCCGCGTCTGCCGCTACATCGAATCCGGCATCGATTCCAACCAGGATGCGCCGCTCACCTTGGGCGCTCTCGGCCGCCGGCTCGGCGTGAGTCCATTTCATTTGCAGCGCACCTTCAAATCGCTGACCGGAATCACGCCGCGCGCTTACGCGGACGCGCGCCGCCTGGAAGTCATGAAAGCGCGGCTGCGGCGCGGCGATTCCGTGACGCGGGCCATGGTGGATGCGGGTTACAGTTCGAGCAGCCGCCTTTACGAGCGCGCCGCGTCGCAGCTAGGCATGGCGCCGCGGCAGTACCGCAATCAGGCGGCTGGCGTTCTAATACGCTACGCGGTGGTGGATTCCGCGCTGGGCAAGCTGCTGATCGCCGGCACCGAAAAGGGCGTCTGCGCGATTCGTTTCGGCGACACCCGCGCGGCGCTCGAAAAGACTCTTCGCGAGGAGTTCGCACAAGCCCAATTGGAACACGATCCGAACTCGCTCAAGCCCTGGACCGACCGGCTTCGCGATCACCTCGCCGGCAATCCCGCCCAGCCCGACCTTCCGCTCGATATCCAGGCGACGGCATTCCAGCGCCTGGTCTGGGAACACCTGCGCACCATTCCGCGCGGCCAAACCGAATCGTACTCTGAGGTCGCCCGCCGCGTGGGCCGGCCTAAGGCCATCCGCGCCGTGGCCAATGCCTGCGCGTCGAACCCGGTGGCCGTTGCCATACCCTGCCATCGCGTGGTTCGCGAAAATGGCGACCTGGGCGGCTACCGGTGGGGCATCGGCCGCAAACAGCGGTTGCTGGAAATGGAGTCGCAGGCGCGTCGTTAGCGCAGCGCGCCGAGCATCGAACGCCCGCACTCCTGTATAATGGGAGAAAGAGTGAGTCTTTCTGTGTCTCCGCGCGTGTTGCTCCGTCTTTTCCTGCACAGCCAGATGTTGCCGATCCTCGAAAGCGGTGAGGAGACGCTGGTTGGCGGGCAAGCTGTGATGGAAGGGGTGATGATGCGCGCGCCGCATAGTTATTGCGTGGCGGTGCGGCGGCAGGATGGCAGCATCGTCACCGACGAAAAACCGCTGCCGCGCCTCTCCGACCAGCACAAGATCTTCAAGCTGCCGATCTTCCGCGGCGTGGGAACGCTCTTCCAGGCGCTCAAGCTCGGCTACGGAGCGCTGAAATTCTCGACCGACCAGGCGATGGCGGACATGCAGCCCGCCTCATCCGAGAGCAAACCGCCCAAGGAAATGCCCGGCTGGGCGATCACCGCCAACCTGCTGTTCTCGATCGCATTCATGATTTTCCTGTATAAGTTCATGCCGCTGCTGCTCACCACCAAGCTGGGCAAAGTGTACCCACTGCTCACTGGGCGCATCCCTTTCAACCTGGTGGAGGGAATCATCCGCGTGGCGATTCTGGTGGCGTTTCTGTATGGCGTGTCGCGTTTCCGCGACATGCGGCGGATTTTTGAGTACCACGGCGCGGAACACAAAGTGGTTTTCAATTTCGAATCGGGCGATCCGGTGACGGTGGACCGCGCGCAGCAATTCACCACTTTCCACCCGCGCTGCGGCACCAGTTTTCTGATGATGCTGATGTTTGTCGCGGTACCGATTTACGCGCTGATTCCGTTCGACGGCTTCGCGGCGAAGTTCGTGAGCCGCCTGGCCCTGCTGCCGCTGATTATCGGCTTGAGCTACGAGGTGATCCGCTTCGCCGCCAGGCGGCGCGACTCGCTGCTGGCGGTGGTCGCCGCGCCGGGCCTGTGGCTGCAGCGCATCACCACCAAGCCGCCCGCCGACGATCAGGCCGCGGTGGCCATCCACGCGCTCGAAGGCGCCATGGCGCTCGAAAAATCGCAGGGTGGCGAGCTGGTCATCGGCTAACTCCGCCATGCAATTCATCCAGAGACTCGAACAGCTCGAAAAGCGCTTTGACGAGCTTAACGCGCAAATGGCCGATGCGTCCGTGATCGCCGATTCCGACCAATACCGCAAAGTCACCAAAGCGCACAGCGACGTGGCCGAAGTGGTGGCCAAGTTCCGCGAGTGGAAGAAAGTGGAAGACAGCCTGAAGCAGGCGCGAGGCATGCTGGAGGAGCGCGACGCGGAGTTGCGCGCCATGGCGGAAGAGGAAACGGCGAGCCTGCAGCCCGAACTGGCGCGCATCGAAGAGCAGCTCCGCGTGCTACTGCTGCCCAAGGACCCGAACGACGAGAAGAACGTGGTGCTCGAAATTCGCGCCGGCACCGGCGGCGATGAAGCCACTCTTTTCGCCGCCGAGATCTTTCGCATGTACTCGCGCTATGCGGAAACGCAAGCCTGGAAGATCGAAGTGACCTCGGCCAGCGAATCGTCGGTGGGCGGCTTGAAGGAAGTCATCGCCCTGGTCAGCGGCAATAAGGTCTACAGCCGGTTGAAGTACGAAAGCGGAGTGCACCGCGTGCAGCGGGTTCCGGTGACCGAGCAGCAGGGCCGCGTCCACACCTCGGCCATCACGGTTGCAGTGCTGCCGGAGGCCGACGAGGTCGAGGTCAAAATCGACCCCAAGGACATACGCATCGACACGTTTTGCAGCTCCGGCCCCGGCGGCCAGTCGGTGAATACCACTTACTCGGCGGTGCGTATCACGCACCTGCCCACCGGCCTGGTGGTTTCCTGCCAGGACGAAAAATCGCAGATCAAGAACCGCGCCAAGGCGAGAGCGCGTGCTGCGCTCGCGGCTCTATGAGATGGAGCTGGAAAAGCAGCAGGCGGCGCTGGGCGCGGAGCGGCGCAGCATGGTGGGCTCGGGCGACCGCAGCGAAAAGATCCGCACGTACAACTTCCCGCAGAACCGCGTCACCGACCATCGCATCGGCCTGACCTTGCACCAGCTCAATTTCGTGATGGAAGGCAAGCTGGACGAGATCATCGACGCGCTGACCACGTATTACCAGACCGAGAAGCTCAAGCACGAAGGCGGTTTGGACGGGGCAGCGGCGGACTGAAAGGGCGCGGGCGGCCGAGAGGTTCCATGACCCTCCAAACGGCACTTCTGCAGGGTACGCGCCTGCTGGAGGATGGCGGCATCGCCGTGCCGCGGCTGACGGCGGAGGTGCTACTGGCCCACGCGCTCAGCCGCGACCGCGTGTACCTCTTCGCCCACGGCGAACGCGAGTTGGCGGAGCTGGAGTGGCTGCACTACGGGCGTTACCTGCACCAGCGCTTGCAGGGCATGCCCACGCAGTACATTACCAAACGCCAGGAGTTCTACGGCCGCGAGTTTCGCGTATCTCCCGACGTGCTCATTCCCCGTCCCGAAACCGAGCACGTGGTCGAGGTCGCGCTGCGGTATTCGATCGGAGCCGCGACCAAAGGGAGCGGTCCTCGCCACGGATTGCCGGACACCGCGCCCGTCCGTATTCTCGATATCGGCACGGGCTCGGGCGCGTTGGCCGTGACACTCGCGCTGGAGACCGGTGCGGAAACTTGGGCTACCGAGATCTCACCGGCCGCGGCCTCCGTCGCTGCGTGCAATGCGCAGACTCTGGGCGCGAACGTACACATTCTGGTGTGCGATGTGGCCGCGGCCATCGCGCCGGGCAGCATGGGCCTGATCGTTGCCAACCCGCCTTACGTGCCGCTCGGCCAGCGCGAGGGTCTGCAGCGCGAGGTGCGCGATTATGAGCCGCACAACGCGCTCTTCGCCGGCCCCACCGGGCTGGAAATCTACAGTCGCATCGTGGCGGACGCGCCCCGCGTGCTGCGCCCCGGCGGCTGGCTCATCATGGAACTCGGTTTCGGCTGCGAAGCCGGCGTGCGCGAGCTGCTGGAAGGCTGGCTGGAGATCGAAGTCACCTCGGACCTGGCCGGAATCCCGCGCGTGATTACGGCAAGGGTCGGGCGGGTAAAGGCGCTTCCAGCAGAATAGGCTACGCAGTCGGTCATGGCAAATTCGCTCAAATCGCCCATCGCCGTTGCGCAAACAACCAGGGCCATTGTGGAGGCCATACTTCATACCAAGCCCGCCGAAGCTACTCATTGGAGCGTTCGGACCATGGCGCAAGGCCAAGGTGTGAGTCATGCAACCGTGCACCGGATCTGGCAGGGTATTCCCGAACGGCAGACGCACGATTACAAGGGGCATGGAACAACGACGCTGTTCGCGGCGCTCAACATTTCACTGGCAAGGTGATCGGCTTCTGCCAGCCGCGGCACCGGCATGATGAATTCATCACCTTCCTGGAAGGTATCGAGGCCGACACGCCGAAGCGCCGGCAGACCCACCTGGTGTTGGACAACTACGGAACCCACAAGCACCCGAACGTCAAGACCTGGTTCGCGGCCCATCCTCGTTGCCATCTATACTTCACACCGACCGGTGCCTCGTGGCTGAATATGGTGGAACGATGGTTTGCCGAGATCACCCGGAAGCGGATTCGGCGCGGGACATTTCGGAGCGTGCCGGAACTGACCCGCGCCATCCAGGACGAGGTTCGAAAAAACAACGACGGCGCCCGGCCCTTACTCTGGACAGCAACCGCCGCCACCATCCTCAAAAAGGTCCGTCATTGCAAACAAGCGTTAGAGACAGGACACTAGAATATTATGGTCTCACCACCAGGTTGGGCGGAATGGAAATGGCAGGCATCCCAAAGTTGTTTTTGTCGATCTCGAGGCCGCCGGCCTCAATCAGCCCCGTCCGGAACCAACCTCACTACAAGTCAAGGGTGAACCGATGTCGGAAACGATATACCTGATCGCCAACGGGGATCTGCGTCTCTCGGCGAACCAGAGCTGCTGGGCTGCGCAAGCGAAGGTCGAGGAGGCCGTCGTGGCCGCGGTCCGGGCCGAGGGAGGGGAGATCCAGCGTGGCCACCCGTACGACCCCGCGTTGCAGCACGGCTTTATCGGCAGCCAGAAGCAGGGGATCGAAGTATTCAAGAACATCCCGCCTGAAGCTCCCCTGATTGTCTGTGAGGCTGTGTGGCAGTACAGTCACCAGGTCCTGACCGGACTCGCGTCGCACAAGGGGCCGATTCTGACCGTGGCCAACTGGAGCGGCGAATGGCCCGGGCTGGTGGGCATGCTCAATCTGAATGCCTGCATGACAAAGGCCGGCATTCCGTTCAGCACCCTCTGGAGCCTCGATTTCAAGGATCCGTTCTTCCGGAGCGGACTGCGCAAGTGGCTGTCGGGCGAGACCGTTGTTCACGATCTTAGCCACGTGCACCCATTGAAGCAACTGAAGCTTCCGGAGAAGGCTGCCCACACGGGCGCGGAACTGGCCAGCCAGTTGCGCCGCGATAAGGCCATCCTGGGCGTCTTCGACGAGGGCTGCATGGGCATGTATAACGGCATCATCGAGGATTGCTTCCTGCTGCCGCTGGGCGTAGGCAAGGAGAGGCTGAGCCAGTCGGCGCTCTATGCCGAGATGCTGGCCACGCCGGATGCTGAGGCACGGGCCGTGCGCGCCTGGCTGGATGCCAGGGGCATGCGTTTCCTCACCGGTCCGAATCCCGAGACCGACCTGACTGACGCGCAGATTCTCGATCAGTGCAAAATGTACATCTCTGCCTTGCGGATCGCCGACGACTTTGGCTGTGACGTGATTGGAATCCAGTACCAGCAAGGGCTCAAGGACCTCTGTCCGGCTTCCGACCTGGCCGAAGGTCTGTTGAACAACTCCGACCGGCCGCCGGTGCACGCGCGCGGCAACGGGCGGATCTTGTATGAAGGCCAGCCGCTTCCGCATTTCAACGAGGTGGACGAGTGTGCCGGCCTGGATGCCCTGATCACCAATCGCGTGTGGCGTCATCTGGGGTTTGCTCCGGAGACCACGCTGCACGATGTGCGCTACGGCGAAGAGTTCCCGGTCGACGGCCGGAACGAATTCGTCTGGATGTTCGAGATCTCCGGCGCAGTGCCACCCGCCCACCTCATCGGCGGCTATGCCGGAGCGGTCAGCGAGCGGCAGCCTGCCATGTACTTCCGCCTGGGTGGGGGAACCGTGAAGGGCGTCAGCAAGCCGGGTGAAATCGTCTGGAGCCGCATCTACATCGAGTCCGGCGCGCTGAAGGTGGACATCGGCCGCGGCCGTGCGGTGGAACTGCCGCCGGAAGAAACCGAACGCCGCTGGAACATCACCACGCCGCAGTGGCCGGCGATGCATACCGTCATGTACGGTGTGGGTCGCGATCAGTTGATGGCGCAGCACAAATCGAATCACATCCAGGTCGCCTACGGACCCGACGCAGCGGGCGCCGACCACGCTCTTGCCGTGAAGGCCGCGATGTTCCAAGCGCTCGGGCTTGCCGTGAACGTCTGCGGCGCCAATAACGGCCTCTGAATCAATCGCCATGGCAGGCAGCGCACGTGTGGACCTTACCTCGGGGCGGCGAAGACATCAAGGTTGCTCAGGCTCGTTCCACACACTTGACCAATGAGTACCTCGCGGGCCAGCGCACGGCGCGGCATGACTTAGACAGTGGCGGAGCGAGCGCGTGCGCCGATCATCGGGCTTAGTTATGCCGGGACTTCGCTTCCGGCCAATAGCGGAAGTTGCGGAAGCTGGTGCTGCCGGAGCCGGCGGCGAAGACGGCGGGGCGGAGGTCGAGGAATCCGCCGAGCACGTTGTGGTGCATGCCGCTGACTTCGGCCGATTCGCGGGTCTTTTGCCAGCTTTGGCCGGGGAGGCGAAAGTAGAAATCGACTTCCTGGTTGTCGTTGACGA
>CAWJLI010000177.1:0-11556 GCA_963843095.1 Bryobacterales bacterium | reverse complement strand
CGGAGGCAGCCCGTCCTACGCTTCTCTGGTCCCCAAAGTTCTGCTCCGAAACCATGATGGAAAATACTTCGTCGATATCACCGCCTCTTCCGGCACGGGCGAACTGCATCGGGGACACGGCGTCGCGTTCGCCGACCTGGACAATCGCGGGCCTGAAGACATCCTGACCGTCATCGGCGGCGCGGAACCGGGCGATAGTCACGCTTTCCGGCTGTTTGAGAACCCCGGCCAGGGCAACGACTGGATCAGCCTCAAGCTGGTTGGAGTGAAAGCCAACCGCTGCGCGATCGGAGCGCGCATCAAGGTGACGGTGAACAACGCGGGCCAAGGAACACGCTCCATCTATCGGACCGTCGGCAGCGGCGGATCCTTCGGAGCGTCGCCCCTCGAACAGCACATCGGCTTGGGCAAATCGGCTCAAGACGTGAGCGTGGAAATACTGTGGCCCGGCGATATCGGGAATCCGCAACGCTTTACGAATGTGGATAAGAACCACGCCATCGAGATCCATCAGTTCGCACGCGACTACAAGAAAATCGTGCGGCATCCTGTCCGCTTGGGAGGCAGCCATAGGGAGCCGGCGGCCTCTGTCCAACCATCTCAATCTCCGCGTCTCTGACGCGAGCTTTGATTAGCCGAAGCACGAAGAACCGCTCGGAGTATTACTAACCTGAATCTCCCCCGAAACTTTTCTCCCGGTCACGCGTTTATTACAAATGAGGGACCGTGTGGACGTAACCGTGCCTGTAGTGCGCACCCGTTATGTAATCGTTCACTACCATATATTCAAGAACGGCGGTAGTACGATTGAGTACATACTGGAGCGCGAGTTTCCGGGGCGGTTTGCAACGGTTCACGGCCGCGATCCCGATGCCGCGCTGGATGCGGCGGACCTCACGGCGTTCCTCGGACAATACCCGGGCCTTACCGCGGTCTCCAGCCATCACCTGCGTTATCCGAAACCGCTTGCTCGGCAGACGGTATTCTTCGATTTCTGTTTCTTACGAGATCCACTAGCCCGGCTATATTCGACTTACAACCACTTACGGCGCAACGACCCGGATTCTCTCTATGCCCGTTGGGCGCGATCATACAGTCCGCAAGAGTT
Source organism: Bryobacterales bacterium (assembly GCA_963843095.1). GTDB lineage: Bacteria > Acidobacteriota > Terriglobia > Bryobacterales > Bryobacteraceae > Bog-375. Next base: position 10,448 of record CAWJLI010000177.1, on the reverse strand, counting down.
CGCAATGCGCCTCATCGACGAAGCTCCGCATCAGGTGAGCGAGGTGCAAGTGACCCAGTTAGCCAACGCCGGAGCATTCACCCGTCCGGCGGATGACCAGGATCTGCAACGGGCTACTGCGGTGATCCGCGAGATGGCCGTTCCGGGCCTGGTTGAGATGTTCGACGAGAGCCTGGTGGTTGCGGAATATTTTCTACGCCCTGCGTTTCCCACGCTTCGGCTGGAGTACATCCCCAAAAACGTTAGCCTGGCCGGCCGGCGCGCACCGGCCGAGTCTCGCGAGTATTGGGAAGGCGTCTGGGGCAAGGAGCTGTGTGGCCGGCTGCTGCGAATGAACGAGATGGACATGGAGTTGGTTCGCCGGGCGAAGCGGGAAATTCTGCGCCGCCTGGATCGGGTTCCGCGAGCGGCTGAGAAACTCGCCGACTTCCAATCCCGATGTGCCCGCTTGGCCTTGGTTCCGCGCAACCACGAGCCGGCGCGAGTGCCTCTTCCGGTGGTTCCGGCTGCTTTGGAAGGCGGGGATTGGCGGATCGAGGCTGGAGATCGAGACGCTTTGAAACAGCGCCACGCGTGAAGCGCCACGCGCTCCGAAACGACGGCCTTCGGGCTTGCGCCCGTCGATTGGCAGGTCGGGGACCTTCCTCACTGAATCAATCCGGTGGCGGGCGCTCTATCGATCACGGCAGACATTGCCGATGATTGCGTTGGAACGCAAGTCGACGCCGGGGGCGGCGAGGATGCAGCGTGATTGCATCTTGAAACCCGCGATGCGGTTGTCTTGGATGAGGTTGTGCCTGGCTGGGGCGGGATGCTCGGCGCCGCGGGCCAGATAGATGCCGGCTTCGAGAATGTCGGGATCGGCGGGGCCATAATAGCAGCCGAACCGGGCGGCGTTTTCGTTGCAGTGGGAGGCATCGATGCCGCGCAGGCGGTTGCGGGCGATGGTGTGGCCGGAGCCGATGACGAAGATGCCGCCGTATAGCGTTCCGTCGATGAGGTTATCGACCAGGCGGATGTTTTGGGAACGCATGTCCGGGTTGGCGTTGTTCATGGTGATGCCGTAGTGGCCGAAGCGGTAGGATTCGGGTCCGCCGCGGTTGACGCACTGGTTGGCGCGTACTTCGCCATCGTGGAATCCGTCGAGGTCGATGCACTTGCCATCGATTTCCGCGAAACGGTTGCCGTCATAGGAGGACGCGTCGACGTTCCCGGCGGTATCGATTGCGACGGGAGTGGCGCCGCTCTCGATATCCACGTCGTCGAAGGGATAGCCGATGCTGCTGCCCCAGTTCCCGGTCACCGAGATGGCGGTGGCGTGGCCGGCCTGGATGGCGTCGCGGCCAATCACGCGGATGCGATTCAGGGCGATCACGCCGCGCGCGTTGCGCGGCGATGTGTATAGGGAATGCGTCCAAATACCGTTACCGCGGATGTGCGAAAGGTAACAGTTGGTAACGCGGAAATCGGTGGTCCCCTCTTCGAGGAGAATGCCGCCGGTCGAGTTGTTGCGGCCGAGCGAGTTGCGCGAACCGCTACCGATGACCCTGATGTGACGGATGTCGACCGAACGCGCATGGCTGACCAGCACGGCGAAGCCGGCGATATTGTTGCAGGCGAGGCGTTCAATGGTAAGGCCGGCGACGCCCTCGGCGAGGACGCCGTTGGCGCGCGTGAACTTTGCGAAAGGGATGTCGTAGGGCGGCAGCCCGGCGCGGGTCTCCAGGGCGGCGCGGTTGCCATCGATCGTGAAATTGCGCAGCGTGACATTGTCGCCGCGGACGACGACGGCGGCTCGGCCGGCGAAATCCGGGGCTAGATGCAGCACGGTGCCGTAGGGCGAGCCGCGCAGTTCGCTGTCGGCATCCACAACGATTTCAGCGTGGACCTCGACCACACCGGCGGGCAGTAGGCGGACGGAGCGGCGGCGCGGTAGACCGAGTAAGAGAACGATCACGGCGGTGGCGACCGCAGCCACGGCGAAGGACCGGCGCAATCAGGCCACCTCGATGGGTATCCGCGGGAAGATGCGGCGGCCCAGGGTGATGGAGACGCGGTGCGGGCCGGGCGGGAGATTCTCGGGGAGGTTGAAGTTGAACTCCCAACGCTGGCCCACCGGGTCGGTGCAGAAGGCATCGGCAGCGGGCGTGGCAAGCTTGTCCACCGTGGCATGGAAGTCCGCGCCGTTGGCAACCTCTTCCATGGTCACTTTCACCGTGCCGCTGACGATGCGGTTGCCCGACAGGATGTTGACGCCGTCGCTGATGCCGGTGACACGCGGAACCGAGGGACCGGCGGGCACGATGCGGACCCAGCCCGGGGAGCAGAGCGGGCCGCCATCGTGCGCGGCTTCGACCATCACCAGGCCGGTGCGCAGGTTCTCCGGGAGCACGGCGTTGATCTGGGAGACGCGGTCGGCCGCTGGCGGGCCGATGTACGTGAGCCGGCAATGGCGGCCATCGGCGGTGACGGTGGTGTTGAGCAGGTGGCAGGAAGCCGGCAGGCGCTCAATCCACAAGGCCAGCGCCGCCATGGCGCCGGATGCGGGGGTGACGGCTTCCCCGGTGAGCGCATTCGAGATGTTGCGCAGGCGCGCGGAGTTGGAGGCCGGCGCGACGCCTTTCGGGCCTGGTTTGCGCAGCGTAATCCACATGTACTGGGTCCAGACCTGCTCGAGCGCCAGCAGATGAAAGCCGGTGGATTCGACGAACGCGGCGATTTCCGCCGGCGTGATGCGTACGCCGTTCCAAGTGTCGTATTGGCGCGCGTGCGGCGGCAGACCGTTTAACTGGCAGCGCAGGAAGCCGCCGGGCTTCAGGACGCGAAAAGCCTCGCGCAGGTAACCGAAAACGACATCGCGGCTGGGAATATGCTGGAAGACCGCGTAGGAGTACACGAAGTCGAACTTGCCATCGGGGAACATGGCAAGGTCCGCGCCGGAGCCGTGCTGGGGAAAGGCGTTGGCGGTGTGGGCCAGCCGCTCGCGCGCCAGGCGGATCATCTCGTCGGAAACATCGACGCCATGGATCTCCTTGAAGTGACGGCTGAGCGGTCGCATCAGGCGGCCGGGGCCGCAGCCGATTTCAAGCGCCGCGTCGCGGCCCGTGAAGCGGTTCATCTCCGGCAGCAACTGCCGCACGGTGCCGTCGGCGGTGGAGAAGAACTCCTCGTTGGACTGCCGGCGGCGCCCGAAGGCCACGTAGTAATTGGCGTCTTCGGCGGCGCGCCGATTCCAATCGGCGCGCATCGAATCCAGCAAGTTGGGTGTATCCATGATTCAGTTGCTATTCTATCCTTTATGGCCTTGGTCTTTCGACATGTCTCGATATCACCGCTGGTGGATTTCGATGCAGCGGCGCCCGACGGCGCGGTAATCGGAGTGGTGGGAGAGAACGGAGCCGGGAAAAGCGTGCTGGCGCGCCTGGCCGGCGGGGTTGAACAGCCTGTGTCGGGCGAGGTTGAGGTTCATGGCGGGGCGCGGCTGCTGGGGCCCGACGACCCGCTGAATCTGGCGCCGGCGCCGGTATTGGCGATCGACCACACGTTCGCCCGGCAGGACCTGCTGGTGCGGGAGCGCGCCGCGGCGGCGATCAACCGCCTGCGGCAGACGGGCTCCACGATACTGCTGGTGTCGCATGAAGAAGAACTGCTCAGGCGGCTGGCGGACGAGGTGTGGTGGCTGCACGAGGGCAAACTGGCGGCGCGCGGCGATCCGGAAGAGACTCTGCGCGTTTACCGCCAGCACATCGCCGCGCGAGTGCGCGCGTGGGGTGGGACGATGAGCACACCCATTAGCCCGCGCTTTTTCCGCGGCGACGGGCGCGCCGAGATCGTCGGTGTCGAACTGAGCGGCGAGGATGGCAAACCCACCATGGCATGGCGCAGCGGTGAACAGGTGGGGGTGAAGATAACCGTGCGGTACCAGGCGCTGGTGGCCCATCCGGTGGTGGGGATGATGATCCGCACGCGCAGCGGATTCAACGTCTACGGCACAAATACGGAACTGGAGCAGTTGCGGCTGGGGCCGGTGCGGCAGGGCGGCACGCTGGCGGTGAGCTTTCAATTCCCTTGCGACTTGTGCCCGCAGGAATACACGCTGACGGTGGCTTCCCACGACCCCGACGGGGTTTGGCACGAGTGGCTGGAAGACGCAGTGGCGTTCCTGGTCGCCGATAGCCGTTACACGGCCGGTGTGGCGAACCTGCGGGCGAAGGTGAGTTTCGCAGTGGTATAGAGCGGTCGCCGGCAAGACCGCCGGCGCTGCCGTGTGCCCCGCCCCTACTGGATCGGCAGCAGGACGGTGTTACTCACTACGTTATTGATGGTCACCGTCAGTTGGAAGTCGCCGCCCGAAGGCGCCCCGCTCGCCAACTTGAATTCGACGACGTCGATGCCTACCGCCCCGGGCAAGGCATAGGCGCTCTGGGCCGGAAAACTGGCCGTGCCTACCTGCACACTGGCTGGATCGGTCACCGCGAACGTCGGCGATTCCGGCACTGGCAGGCCCTCGGGCCGCGCCGGCGTGGTTGGGCCGAAACCGGTGCCGTACAGCGTGAGCGTCTCGCCCGCTTTCGCCGGAGAAGCTTCGGTTACCAGCGTGCCGTCCTGGTGAAACGCGAGCCCGTACGCCTTGTTGTTCAAGGTGAGGGTAAACAGCCCGGGTGCGTCCTGCGCGACAGTGAAATTGGTCGTGAGCTGAACCTGTTCCGGCGTGGTCACCGTCAGGCTTGACGGGCCCAACGGCGTGTCCGCCGGCAATTGGGCGTTGATCTGAGTCGGCGACACATAGTACAGCGGCAGCAGTTGGCCGCCGCACGAGACGGTCACCCCGGCCAAGGTCTGCGGCATGGTGCTGGCTGCATTGTCTTGCACGCTGTCGGCAAGGTTCGCACCGAAAATCGTAATGGCCGAACCGGGAGCCACGGCATTGGAGGGAGTGGGTCCGGCGGCGTTGGTCACCCCACCAGTCGGCAGGTAGGGAACGGTTTTGAACAGGGCCGTCACCGAGCGCGGCTGGCTCATCACGACCGTACCGAACGGCGCGATACCGGTGAGGTCACCGCTCCAGTTGCTGAATTGATAGCCGGGCAGCGGGCTCAAGCTGATGTTGACCACGGTGCCGGCATTGTAGTATCCGTCCGGCGAGGCCGGCTGCAGGTTCCACGTAGCCGCGCCGGCGGGGCTGGTGGCCGTCACCAGTTGATTCATCAAATGGTAGTCGGCAGTCACGGTGGTCGGGTTGGCCGGCGCTGCGATGGTCAGGCTGCCGGGTCCGGCTCCGGTCGACCATCCCAGTAGATCCTGCCGTGAACCGACGCCCACCGGCACGCTGGCCGGCGCGGTGATCGTCACTTGCGTTCCCAGCGGTGGCTGCACCGTGCAGGGCGTCGTGCAGGTCGTTCCATTCACGCTCACCGACATGCTGGAAAGAGTGCTGTTCACCGTCAATTGCCCCAACTGCTGGTAGGTCGCCGTGTAGGTCGCCGGCTGCGGCGAGGCCACGGTCACCGTCTGCGCGGCCGGTCCGCCGTTGGACCAACCGGTGAAGCCCCACAAATGGCCTTGCGCATCGGTATCGGTCCCCGGCGCCGAGAACGTGTGCGTCGAACCCACCGCCCAGGCGAAGGCCCAGTTGTTCCAGTTGCTCCGCCCATCCACCGTCAGATTCAGGCCGGGAGGTGAGGTCAGGAAAGTGTTCAGTGAGCCCGGCGTAAAAGTGGCTGTCAGGGTGACCGGGTTGGAGGATAAGGGCACCGTGTAGGGATGATTGACGGCCCCGCCATCGCTCCACGAAAGGAACACCCAGTAATTGCCCGTCAAATCCTGCTGCGCTGAAACCGCCGCCACGTTGTGCACCGTTCCCCAACCCAACGACTCCGTAAGGGGAGCCGTAACCGGCTCGGTATCGACCACCAGATGAAGTCCTTCCGGCTGCGTGGCGAAAGTGACTGGCGTGGCCTTGGTGAAATTGGCGATCGCCGTCACGGGCTCGGTCAGTGCGACGCTATCTGTAACTCCCGAAATCGATTGGTCGATACCGGGCGTCCATCCGGCGAATGCGTACCCGATATTGGGCACGGCCGTCAGAATTTGCGGGGCGCCCGCAGGATACCACATCGGCCCCAGGCTCCCCATCTGGGTTCCGTTCAATAGGATAACGCCAGGCGCTCCGCCGCAAGACACGCTACCGCAATTGTTGGTCACGCTCACGGTGAGCGCGTAGGAGGTGATGAAAGTTGCTGTATATAGCGTTACGCCGGCCGTGGCTGTGACATAAATCTCGGGCGAGTTCAGGGTTTGGTTGCCGTAGGTCCAGTTCTGAAACGTATAGATCGTGGGAGCCTGGCCGTATGGCTGGATCGGAGTAGCTACCACCAGCGAATGCCCGCTTCCGACCGCCCAGGAGAAGGTCTGCGCTTGGTAAAAGAGCTGGCCGTCGACCACGAACTGTTGTCCAGCCGGCACTGTCGAAACCGTGACCGTCACGCTCTGGGCGCGGGCGGGCGGCGGGAACGCGAGGCAACTGAAAACAGCCGCCACCAGGATGAACCTCGCCGCCACATTGCTGATCAAGCCGGATTGTGCGCTGGAGCGCTTCGACATTTCTGACACCAGAAGCCTCGATTCCGACGTGAGTATACGCGTAAACCCGCAGAAATACACGACTAACTTTGGTAATGGCGGAATTGCTAGCCATTTCGATCATTGATTCACACCCGATTTGGTTCTGTAATTCGAATAGTCGCGTGAGGACTATATTGTATGCGTGGGACAAGACTACTCTTTTCGATTGCAATGATGCTTCTGACGGCCGGAGCCGGGCGGTCAGTCGCCGCAACCTTTGGAACCGTGGTGCCAATCGGTGGCACACCCGCCGATCTCGCCCTTGATCAGGCGCGGGGCGTTTTGTACATCGCGGATTTTGGCTGCGCTTGCATTGATGTAATGTCGCTCGCCGACAACACCATTCACACTTCGATCAACGTGGCCCCGTTTCCGGCGGCAATCGCCCTGTCGCCCAGCGGGCAATACCTGGTGTCGGTCCACTATGCCAATTACGCCATCAGCACGCCCACCGTGCCGCCCGCTGGCGGCAACTTGATCACGGTGATCGATCTGAACAACAGCCAGGCGCAGACTACCTACGCACTGGGCGCGGCGCCGCTGGGGGTGAGCTTTGTCAACACACTCAACGGCGACCAGGGTGGTTTGGCGGTTATCGCCACCGCTACGAATATCATGACGCTCGATCCGGAAACTGGCGAGATGAACGTCCTGATTACGCTGGCCGAGGTCACCAACACGATTCCGCAGTCGGCGCCGAATTATCCGGGTCAATTCACCGAAGCCGCCGTCAATACGTCGGCCGACGGTTGGACCGCATGGGGTGTTTTTGGCGGCGGAACCGGCCAGGAGACGATGTTCTGGTTCGACGGGTTCAACGGCGGCTTCAACGCAGTCACCTGGACCACCAGTCCAGCGCTGCAACCGCGGGTCAGCGTCTCCGGAGACGGTTCGCATGCCATGGTCGGCTGGGCTCAGTTCGATCGGAATTTCAGCATGGTCGCCAGCTATTCCAACAACGTCTTTCTGAAGAACGTCACCGGCCACGCTTGGGACTCGATCCACAACACCCTCTACGCGCAAATCCCCGATGCCGCCATGGCCACTGGAACGCCTATAGCCACTTCCAATCAGGCCGCGCCGATTTCTACTCCGCTGCCGGCCCTCCTCGTCATGGATGCGGACAATCTGACCTTCCGGGAGCGGCTCACGCTGCGCGAAAACCTGGTCGGGCGCGCCGTGTTGAACTCGGCGGCAACCGTGATGTATGCCGTCTCCGATAGCGGCGTGACCATCCTTCCGGTGGGGTCGCTCAACCAGTTTAACCGGGTCGAGCCGGGCCAGGAGGATGTCCTGGTCCAGACCAGCTTCTGCAACGAAGCCCAGTCCAGCCAGACCTTTACGCTCGCCGATCCGGGTGGGAATCAAACCGATTTCGAACTCACTCCGGGCGCCGGCATTGTGGTTTCGCCCTCTTCCGGCGTCACGCCGGCCACCATCACGGTGACCGCGAATGCGTCCGCCTTTGAGGGGGCGCTGGGCACCACCGTGGTGCCGATCAAGATCAGCTCGGCATCCGCCATCAACCAGCCGATTCCGGTACGCGTGCTGGTCAGCAACCCGGACGTGGACCAGCGGGGCACGGTGGTCGACGCTCCCGGCGTGTTGAGCGACATTCTGCCGGACAACAGCCGCAACCGGTTCTACATTACCCGGCAGGACCGCAATCAGGTGCTGGTTTACGACGGCGCCACCGCCAAATTGATCACTACCCTGCGCACCATGCCCACGCCCACCGGGATGGCCATCACTCAAGACAATAAGTACCTGTTGGTCGCCAACGCCAATTCTCAGCTAGTGAACCAGTTCGATCTGGATGCGCTGCAGCCGGTTCCACCGATCAGGCTAATGGGCTTGTACTACAGCGATTTTGGCCGGTCCATCGCGGTTTCCAACAGTGCCATCCTGGCATTGTCGAGGGACGGTCACACGGGTGACGGCGACGTGACCGTGCTCGACCTGGTGAACAAGGTAAACATCCCGATGGCAACTCTGGGACCCTGGACGAACGACTCCGCGGCGGTTTCTCCCAAGTCCGTGCTGGCCGCCTCGGCCAACGGGGCCTACATCTTGATGGCTGGGCCCGATGGTCGTGTCTATCTCTACTCCGCCGCAGCCGGCAGTTTCGTGGCCGCGCGCCAGGACTATACGGCTTTGTCCGGCTCGTACGGCGCCTCCAGTTACGATGACTTTGTGGTTGGCAGCGCCTACCTCAACTCATCGCTGGTGCCGATGGGCGCCCTCAACACCGCCGGCGGTGATCCCTCCGGCTTCACGTTCGTCGATCAGAACAACACCGCCAGCGGTTACCTTACGACGGCGCCTAACTCCGCCAGCCCGGGTACGATTCAGTTGTTCTCGCCCCTGGCATCCGCTAGTGAAAGCCCCATCCCGATGGTGGAAGCACCGCTGCTCCCCTTCAGTGGCAGCAGTCCGACCGGCGCCACCGCTGCTGCGGCTCCAACCGCGGCCTATCCCAGCCCCGATGGCACTGTTTCCAACAACGGATCGGGGGTAAACTCCACTGACCAGTTGAACAACTTCATCCGCACCGTGGCTCCGCTACCTGCCTCCAACGAGATCATCGTGCTGACCACTTCCGGCTTCACCGTCCTGAGCCAGAACTATGCTGCCTCCTTCGTGCCGCCGGTGATCAGCAGCATAGTGAATGCGGCCAACGGCGGGACGCCGGTTGCGCCGGGCGGCCTGGTCACCGTCTGGGGCACCGGGATGAGCCCGGTCAGCCTGGTCGCTTCGCAAGTCCCCCTGCCGACGGCGCTGGGGCAGTCCTGCCTGAGCGTTAATGGTACGCCGGTGCCGTTGTTGTTCGTTTCACCCACGCAGGTCAACGCGCAGTTGCCGAACAACGTCCTCGGTCCTTCCACGGTCAACATTCACACGCCGGGCGGCGTAAGCAACAGCTTCCACTTCACGGTTCTGTCGGCCGCGCCGGCCGTGTTTATGTCCGGTAGCGCCGGGCCGACCACGGGCCTGGCCACCGTCGTTCGCGCCGCCAACAACCAGATCGTGACCCCCACGAATCCAATTCGTCCAGGCGACACGCTGGTAATTTATCTGACCGGCATGGGCCTCACCACTCCAGCGGTCACGGCCGGCTGGGCCGCGCCGGCCAGCCCGTTGGCTTTTGCGTCCACTGTACCCACGGTGACGTTGGGCGGCGCCTCACTGAACGTTCAGTACGCTGGCCTGGCGCCCGGCGAAGTCGGCGTCTACCAGATCAACGCGGTCGTTCCTGGCGGCGTCACCCAGGGCTTGAGTGAGCCGCTGGTGATCAGCCAGGGCAGCACCAGCGGCGCCATCACCACGCTCAACGAGCGGGTGGTGGCCAACTAGTCGTCTCCCGGAGAAGGATATGAAAACGATTGGAAAGACGTTTCTGCCTCTCGCGTTCGGCCTCTGTGCCTTCGCCCAGCAATGGGAAGTGGGAGGCATCGGCGGCGTCGGCTTCCTCGACACCGTCCATGTCAGCGGTGTCAACGGTTCGGCCACTGCGGGGTTCGCTCCGGGCGTGGCCGCCGGCGCATTCTTCGGGCAGAACATCAACGCGCACTGGAGCGGCGAGATCCGCTATGAGTTTTTCGACAGCAACCTCAAGCTCTCCGGCGCCGGCTCTTCCGCCTCATTCAGCGGCGTCGCCCATGCTGTCCACTACGACCTGATCTACCACACCGACCGGAAGCAGTCGCCCGTGCAATTCTTTGTGGCGATCGGCGGCGGCATGAAGATCTTCGATGGCACTGGCGCGCCGGAGGCTTACCAGCCTCTCATGCAGTTCGGATACTTCACCCAGACCCACCAGATCA
>CAWJLI010000176.1:0-31356 GCA_963843095.1 Bryobacterales bacterium | reverse complement strand
TGGACCCCATGGTTGAGACGCGGAAATTAGGGACGGGTTGCCATTCGGTGCAGATCGTTTGTCTCGCCGAATGGGTCCACTTAGACTGTAATCGGCCGGTGAAGCGGAGGCGGGCTCTGCTGGAGAGCAACCCGCCAAGGAATAGCCGGCCGGAAACTCATCGCAACGATGGCCGGGCGCGGCGTAGCTGTCGCGCCCGTTTCCATCGGAGCGATAGATTTCCCCATGCCTCGGAAAACTCATCCCCGAGCCTCCTCGAACGCGGCCGGCGTTTGATAGCCCAATGACGAGTGCAGCCGCCGCCGGTTGTAATAGTCTTCCAGAAACTCGCCCATCCGCTCTCGAACGTCGTCCAGATCCTGGTAGCGGCTCAGATAGACTTCCTCGCATTTCAACGTCCGCATGAAGCTTTCCGCCATCGCGTTGTCGTAAGGGTTGCCGGCGCGGCTCATGCTGATCTGAAAACCCGCCTCCTGCAACTTACCCACATAGGCGTCGGAACAGTATTGCACACCGCGGTCGGAATGGTGAATCGCGCCCGCCGGCACGCTGCGGCCCTGGAGCGCCCGGCCCAGCGCATCCAGAGCCAGTTCCGCCGCCAGACTTTCGCTCAGCGCCCATCCCACCACGCGCCGCGACCAGGCGTCGAGTATCACGGCCAGGTAGAGGAAACTTTCGCGTAGCCGGATGTAGGTAATATCGGCCACCCAGAGTTGGTTCACTGCGCACGGTTCGAAGCCCGCCGCCAGATTGCGATAGACGGCATAGGTGTGTCGCGAATCGGTCGTCAGCACCCACCTGCGTTTCCGCAGCGCCAGCAGGTTGTCCAGCCGCATCAGCCGTTGGATGCGCTTGCGGCACACCGGCAATCCCTGTTGCCGCAGCAGTTCGGTTACGCGCCTGGTGCCGTAGAGCCGGTGTGCCAGGCAGATCTGCTGGATCCGGCTGCGCAGCTCGACTTCGGCCTGCAGTGGCTCATGTTCCTGCCAGACGCGGTAATAGCCGGCGCGGGAAACGGCGCCAAGTTGACAGGCGCGGTCCACCGTAAGCGAGACGTCTTCAAGCGCGCCTACTCGTCGGACCTCCGAGTAGACGCTGCGCCGCCACGCCGCAGGGCTTTCGGCTGCGCTTCGAGTCGCTTGAAGACTCCTTTGAAAAAATCGATTTCCACGCTCTGCCGGCCGATTGTCCGTTCCAGTTCGCCGATGCGCTGGCGTAACTTCTCTTCGGCGCTGCTCTTGGTGACCGTGGTCAGTCTGGACGCGCTGCCCGGAGGCCGGCCAATAGGGCGTCGGAGCCCCTCCGGACCGTCCTTGCGATAGGCGTCGCGCCACCGGTACATCATGCTGCGCGGTAGGTGGTACTGCTCGCTCAGCGCCTTCACGCACCCGCCGTTCAGCATTCGCTGTGCAATCTCTACCCGGAACTCGTGGCTGTGCTGCCGCGGTTTCTCTTGACCCATCGGAACACTCCTCCCATTCGATGAAAAGTGTCCCTAATTTCTTCGTCTCAGAAAAGGGGTCCAGATCACTCGCGCTGATTTGGCCCACCTTCCGCGGAAGGGTACATAATAGGTACACGATGGCAGTGACGATGAAGGACATCGCGCGGGAACTCGGGGTGTCCGTGGTAACCGTCTCCAAAGTCATTCGCAACCACAGCGACATTGGAGAAGAGACGCGGCAACGCGTGCTCAAACGCATCAAGGAGTTGAACTACGAGCCGAATATGGCCGCCCGTGCGCTGGTCACGGGCCGAACCTATTCGGCCGGGTTGATTGTTCCGGACCTGGTACATCCGTTCTTCGCGGAAGTAGCCGGCGGCCTTTCCGACGTGCTGCGCCGCAAGAACTACAGCCTGTTGATCTCCTCCTCGCAGGGCGACCCGGACCTGGAACGGCAGGAGATCAAGCGGTTGCTCAGCCGCCGGCTGGATGCGCTGATGATTGCTTCCACCCAGTGGACGGTGGAGAGCTTCCGGCGGATTGAAGCGCAGAAGGTGCCGTATGTTCTGATCGACCGCGGGTTCCTGGGGATGCCGGCGAACTTCGTCGGCGTCGACGACGTCGCGGTGGGCCGTCTGGCAACCGAACACCTGATAGCGGCCGGGTGCCGCAGGATCGCTCACATTCGCGGTCCTGCCACGAGCACGGCGGTGGGCCGCCTAGAGGGTTATACGCAAGCGCTCGCGGGATGCGATTTGACCCAGTTCCAGGATTACGTGGTGGTGGGGCGCTCGCCCGACGTGGATAGCTGGATCAGTGGCAATGAGGCAATGAAGAAGCTGCTGGGGCTCGACCCATGCCCCGACGGCGTGTTCTGTTATAACGACCCGATCGCGATTGGAGTGATCGATGCCATCCTCGAAGCGGGATTGCGCGTTCCCCAGGATATTGCCGTGATTGGCTGCGGCAATCTTCATTTCGACAAGTCCCTGCGCGTGCCCCTTTCGAGTGTGGACCAACAGAGCAGGGCTATTGGCGAGCGCGCCGGCAAACTGGTGCTGTCGCTGATTGAAGCCAAGATCCCGCCCCAGCCCAGGAGCATCATGCTCCAGCCGGCGGTTGTGCCGCGAGAATCCACCCGAAGGAGCGTCTGACGCCGTGGGCGGCGCACGCCTTTGCTTGTCTTCTGTTTCCCGCCGGTTGACCCGTCTGGGCCGCAAATATTATCGTTAACTGAAACGTTCTCCAAACCTGCCATGGCGAACCGAACCGATTCTTGGGATTACCTCATCGTCACCGCCGCCAATGGCCCGCAGGCTGCGGCGTACGAGGCGCAGATTCAGCTCCGCCGCGCGGCGGGTGAACTGCCGCAGGCGAGGCACGTCCTGGTGATCCCGGATCGGTATGGCCGCCGCGTTGGCAGCGGCGGCAGCACGCTGCAGTGCCTGGCGGAGATACTGCGCCGCGAGTCGCGGCGTGACGATGACTGGAACAACCTGCGTTGCGCGGAGGCAATCCTGCGCCGCCTGCGCGTTCTGATCGTTCACGCCGGCGGCGACTCCCGGCGTCTGCCCGCGTATTCGCCCTGCGGCAAAATCTTCATTCCGCTTCCGGGCGATTCCCGTTCCGCCTTCGGATCGACCTTGTTTGACAGGTTGGTCCCGGCCTTCCTCGACCTTCCCACGGGCGCGTCCGGCGCCGGTCAGGTGGCGATCGCTTCCGGAGACGCTCTCATCCGCTTCGATCCGGCGGCGGTTCGGTTCCCGGCGCCGGGGATTACCGCGATCGGTGCGCCGGCATCTCCCGTGGAGGCGGCGCATCACGGCGTGTTTTGCCCCAACCCCGATGGCTCCGTTCGCCTGTATCTGCAGAAGCCGGACGTGCGCACGCAACGCGAAACCGGCGCTATCGGCCTCGATGGCCGGGCGGTGCTTGACGCCGGCGTAATGAGCTTCGACGGGGGCGCCGCGGCCAGGCTCCTCTGGGCGTTCCGGACTCCGCCGGCGCGCGAAGCGGTTTTGTCACAGGGCATCGATCTGTACCGCGAGGTCTGCTGCGCGCTGGGAACGGAGACGACACTGGCTCACTACGTGAGGAGCGCGCGGCAAAGCGGATCCACGCTGGACGAAGCGCTCCTGGCCAGCCTGTTTGACGAGCTGCACTCGATCCCCTTGCACCTCCAGGTGCTCGATGGATGCGGCTTTCTGCATTTCGGATCCACCAGCCAGCTAATCTCGAGTGGTCTGGAACTGCTCGCCCAGGATCTGGGCACGCCGCCCGCCACCACCATACTCGCCATCGATAATGACGTTCAGGCCAACGGCAGAATCGACGGCCACGAAGTCTGGGTGGAGGGTTGCCGCGTGCGGGCGCCGTTGAGCCTGCGGCACCGCAACGTAGTGGTTGGCGTTGACGTTCTCGATCCGCTCGAGCTGCCGGCAGGAGCCTGCCTGGACATTTCGTCGGGCTTGGATCGAAACGGCCGTAAGGTCTGTTTCATCCGCTGCTGCGGAGTCGACGACACCTTCAAACGCCCGGTGGCGGAAGGCGCGACTTTCTGCGGAAAGCCGCTGGCGGAATGGCTGCTCAAGTCCGGCGCGCCGGTTTCCAGTATCTGGGATGAGGAGACGCCCGTTGCGGACCGCACCCTCTGGAACGCCAGGATGTTTCCGGCCGAGGAAGAGCACGGAGCCCTTCGCCGTTGGCTTTGGATGTTCGACGTGGCCGGCGCGACGCCGGAGCAGAAGCTTGCGTTTCGTTCCGCGGATCGCTGCAGCTCAGCCGAGATTGCGGTGCGCGCCGACCACGCGAGCTTCTATGCTCGGCGCGCGGCCTTACGCGCCGCGGCAAGGTAGCCGCCGAACGCGGCGATAGCGTGGCGTTGGCAGCGGCGGGATCAACCGCGGCGGCGCTTCCGGACGAGAGCCAGCGCGATCAAGCCCGCTCCCACGCAAGCCAGCGGCACCGGCTCGGGAGTCGCGCCTCCCATGAAAATGAAATTGTGAAACTCGGTGCCGCTGTCGGCGCCCTGCGTGAACGACGCTGCAACCAGCGAGCCAACGAACTGGCAGCCATACGTGCAGCCCGTCACAGCCGCGTCGGGAGCCAGCACGCTGCCCATGGAAGAGCCGCCCATCGTGATGTGCTGCGCGGTGTTGAAGTTGAATACCACATCTTCTGCCCCGATGGGGCTACCGTCACCATTGTTGCCGAGGTAATTCGTGCCGTCTTCACCAATCTCCATGCTTCCCGACAGCGTGAGCGGGTTGGCTGCGGTGCCGTACGGGTCGACAGCGGAGCCGGTGACGTTGATGACCACCCAGCTCGTCCCCCAGCTCATGCCGCTGCCGGTAGTAATAAGGAGGGTCTGGCCCGACGCAATCGTGGAGTCTTGGACGTTAACGATGTTCAGTCCCGTCGCGTTCACGGTGCACGTAGTTGTGCTGCCGCTTGCGGTACAGGCGTCGGTCCCGGTGTTGGCGGTCATGGCGGCCCACGCGTTGGACTGGTTCGAGGGCTGCGTGAAAGCGCCACCTGTGCCTGTGAAGGTTATCGGATCGGATGAGTCCGAGGTGCCGCCCTTGTCGTTGCCATGCTGGAACGTGGAATCCGTTCCGTAGATATACCAATTCTCGCTGCCGGCGTTGCTCATGATCCCAGCGCTTGCACCCCCAGCCGCGATTAGCGTTGTGTTATCGACGAAGGCGCCGAGAGGCTCGCCGTCCAGTCCACCTCCGAGGGCGCCGGTGCCCAACGTAGCGAAGCCCTCCACGGCCAGCCCGCCGCCGATGTCGCTTGAGTCATTAAAACTGCCGCTGACGATGACGTTATAGGGGGTTAGGATGCTCGCGCCAGTAGCGGTGGAAGTAAGAAAGACCGCCATTGCGCACACCAAGGCGCTGTGCTGAATTGTTTTGAGACCCACTTGCCCGAAGGTACCAAGACCGGGAGGAGTTGAACAGTACAGAAGGTCACAGTAAGGTTGTAGACGTTGTGGTACTCAGATCGAGTGCTCCTTGGGTTTCGGCTTCAATGCCGCAGAGAAGCCAGGACAAGCCGGCCGGCACAATATTCGACCAGGCCTTGTCAAGGGGGCGCAGGCGAACGAGAACGAGGGCCCCGTCGGGAAATGTGGAGCGCACCGCTCGGCCGTGCCGGTCCCCGTTATTGACCCACGTTTGTAAACGCGAGCAGGGCCCCCCGAGCGCCTTCAGGCTTCTCCCTTGCGGGGCCCATGAGGCGCCACCGCCAGGAGCTTGCTCACCAGCGCGTTGTGATCGAGTCGGGCCCCTATTTTGATAGTGTTGGATCAAAATAGGCGGACCAACACCTGCTTCGCAGGAACGCTCCAACCGAATTATACCGCAGGCCCGGCAAAGCCTGAAGTGAATTTCCACACTTGCCCTTGTTTTCGCCTTGCAATGGACATAGCATGGAGTCGAGGATGCGATATTCAGATGAAACTATCTGTTTTGGTCTCAACGCTGCTCGCGGTCGGCATCGCAGTCTGGGCTGAGCAGCCCATGCCGAAAATGGTCACGGTGGATCCGCTGAACGGAAAGGCGGGAGACGTGATCGTCGCGACCGGAGAGAACCTCCAGAAGGATGCGGTCGCCAAACTGTACCTTACCGATGGCAAGAACGACATCCCTTGCGAAATGCTCGAACAGACGGACACCACGATCAAGTTCAAGATTCCCCCGAAGGCGCCTCAGGGGGCACGCCTGACGGTGATGGTACTGACGGCGGGCAAGGACGCCAAGTTAATCGAGCAGCCGGTCAAGGTCGAAATCGACGAACAATAGTGGGCGCGCCTAGCCGGTGCGCCGGCGATAGGGCGTTTCCAGGTACTTCCTGGCCTCCTGCGCGCCGTCGGCTTCCGGCGCATAGGCGATCGCCTTGCGATACGCCTCCAGCGCCTGCGCGCGGCGCTGCTGCAAGTCGTAGATCTGGCCGATCCTCAAGTAAGTGTAGACGCCCGTATTCAAGTCCATTTCAGGGGCGGCGGCGGCCTGTTGCAGGTGGCCGAGTGCGTGGTCGAGTTCGCCGTACCAGAATTCGATGGTGCCTTGCTGATAGTAGATTCTCTCCCACGGGACGCGATCATAGCCAGGGGCGTGTTGGTTCTTGAGCTCCACCACCTTCGCGACGGCCGCGAGCGCGTTGGTCTTGTCGCCCGCCATGCTGTACATCTGCGAGAGCTCGAGCCGCAGCAGGTAGTTGCGCGGGAAGCGGCGGATCAAGTCTTCGATGATCGGCACCGCGCGCCGCGTCTGGTTCTCCCGCCGGTAAAGCGCGCCCAGAAAAACCTCCGCGTCGATCTTGTTGTCGCTCCCGTGTGCGGCCACGTCCTGCACGACGCGGATGCCCAGCTCCTTATCGCCGTGGATTCCGACCAGAAAGCCCAGCATGCGCCAGGTCCAGGGAAGGCAGCCAACCAGGTAATCGTGCAGTCCCTCCACCAGGCGCGCATCCACGTTGGCGGGTTCGAGCGCCTCCACACGGGCGTGCAGGCGCCGCGCCGCAGTGGCGTCCTTGAGAGAATCGCGCCACGCCTTCTTGACAACCCAGTAGTAGTTCGACCGCAGGCCGTATGAGATGCCCAGGGAGTAGAGCGCCGCGGTGTCCTTGGGATTTTTGTCGATCCGCGCCTGGGCCAGGCTCATGGCCTTCGTCACCTCATTCAAGAACCATTGCTCGGTCTGCGGCGAAGGGTTCAGTTTCGGCCGCCGCAGAAACGAATTGGTGCCTGAAACGAGCTCGCTTTCGAGCGCGCCATCCCGATACATCTCCTGAAATACGATGGCCTCCGCGAGGTGATTGTGCAGTTCCGGATCGGAGGGGCGAGCCGCGATGGCGGCTTTGAAATCGGCGATCGATTCGTCGTATTCGAGATTGTAAAAGTGGACATACCCACGCTCGACCAGCGCGTCCTCGGCCCAGGCCGCGAATGTCAGAAGCGAAGCCAGCAGGAGCAGCCGCACACTTTCATCGTATCGCGGCAGGCGTTTCGGGTTGTTGAAAGGAGCAAGCGCGCTGCGCGGGATGTCAGCCCGTCCCAGATGAGAATGGTAAAAACGGGAAAGGTCCCTTGTGTCTCAAAAGGGGTCCTCTGTGCAACACGAAGGGGGATTATAATTAGGTTATCCATAGCCACTAGATCTGGGCTCAGAACGTGGATCGCGCGGGGAGAAACCGCCCTGCGCGCGCCGACGCGGAAACCGGGAGGAGGCACACGATGAACATCCTGTTGTGGGTCCTGCAGGTCCTCGCCGCGCTCCTGTACGGAGCGTCGGGCGTCATGAAGGTCTTCATGTTCGACAAGGTAAGCGAGGGGGTCCCGTCCTTTGGTGCGTTGCCGCGGGAAGCCTGGAAGGCCCTCGGCATCCTCGAACTCGTCTGCACGGTCGGGCTGATCGTCCCCGCCGCCCTCCACTGGCAGCCGGCGCTCACGGTGGTGGCCGCCACGGTCCTGACGATCGAGAGCCTCGTGTTCGTCTGGGTGCACGCCAAGTACCGCGAGATCACGCCCATCATCTTAAGCGGCGTGCTGGGTCTCCTCATGGCGTTCATCGTGTACGGCCGGATGGTCCTGAAGCCGATCTTCTGAACGGCGGGCCGTCTCACAAGGCGTAGGATTTGCGACGAACCGTGAAGGCCCCAAGAATCAGGTCATTTCGAGTCTCGTAATTCGGTCGCAAAATGGCCCGACGAAAATCCGGCTATGCTTCGCCCAGCCTTCCCAGCGCCCAGCGCGCGTGCTCGGCGACCATCGCGTCTTCCGACGCTGCCAGCTTTTCCAGCGCCGCGCGGAACTGGGGCAACCTGCGGTTGCCCATGGCCACGGCCACGTTGCGCAGGAAACCGGCGTAGCGTGCGCGCCAGACGGGTGTATCGCCGAAAAGGTCGCGGAATTCGGGCTCGCTCAAGGCAGCCAAGCGCTCGAGTGGCGGCGCGAACTGGCGCGGATGGAACGCCGCATCGCCGGTGACGGGAGCTCGGGCGTTCCACGGGCACACGTCCTGGCAAATGTCGCAGCCGAAGACGTGGCCGCCGTTGCCGGCGCGCCGGTCTTCGGCAATCGCGCCGCGCAGCTCAATCGTCAAACAGGAGATGCACAAGCGCGAATCGACCGCGTGATGGCCGCCAAACGGCACGATGGCTTGGGTGGGACACGCATCGATGCAGCGGCGACAGGTGCCGCAGCGATCGGGCGGAGGATCGTCGGCAGCGATCTCGAGCGAAACCAGCAATTCGCCAAGGAAGAACCACGAGCCGCGCGGCTGGTTGATGAGGCAGGTGTTCTTGCCGATCCAGCCGAGCCCGGCCAGGCGTGCATAGGTGCGCTCCAATAGCGGCGCGTTGTCCACGCAGATTCTCGAATCGAAGGGCGCGCCGGCGAGTTCGCGGAGGCGCGTTTCCAGGTGCTGCAAACCTTGCCGCAGCACGCGGTGATAATCCTCGCCCCAGGCGTAGCGCGAAATCCAGCCCAGCTCGGCATCCTCGAACTGCGTCGAATAGGGCTGCGGCGCGTTGTAAAGCTTGCCCACGCAAATCACCGACCGAGCCGAGGGCAGCAGCGCGCGCGGATCGTCCCGCATCTCCGCGCGGCGATCCGTGAGATAGCGCATCTCGCCGGCGAATCCGGCGTCCACCCAGGCGTGATAATGATTCCGATCGTCCGGCGGAACGGCGCGGGCTACGCCGGCCAGCTCGAAGCCACACGCTTCGGCCAGGCGGCGCACGTCCGCGCTTGTCAAATCTCCAGCCCCACGGAGCGCATCAGCTCGATGGCGTTGCTCTTACGCACCACCCCCGGCTGCATGCGGTAGTCGAAAAGAATCTTGCCATCCTCGATGCGGTCTTCGAAGTGGACGTTGCGGGCGCGCTCGCCCAACCCGTCGGCGATGCCGGCCAGCGCCAGGTCGTGAGTGGTGATGAGGCCCATCGCGCCGCGTTCCACCAGGCCGCGCACCAGCGCCTCGGCGCCGATGCGCCGGTCATGGGAATTGGTGCCATGCAGAAATTCATCGATCAGAAACAGCACCGGGCGCGCGCCGGCGGTTTGATCCAGGATCTGCCGCAACCGCAGGATTTCGGCGTAGAATCGCGAGATGCCGCCCTGCAGCGAATCGTTGACGCGAATCGACGCGCCCACCGCCAGCGGCGAAAGCCGCAGCCGCGCGGCACGCACCGGCGCGCCCGCCTGCGCCAGCACCACGTTCACGCCCAGCGTGCGCAGCAGCGTGCTCTTGCCGGACATATTCGAGCCGCTAACCACCAGCAGCCGGAGGGCGCCGCCGAGCGAGACCGAATTGCGCACCAGCTTCGATTCCGGTATCAGCGGGTGGCCGATCTCGACGGCTTCCAGTAGCGGCGACTCTTCGGTAAACTCCGGAAACGGATCCTGGGGATGCTCGAAGGCGTGGCTGGCCAGCGAGGCCAGTGCTTCGATTTCGCCCACCGCCGCCAGCCATCGGCGCACGGCCGGTCCCGAGCGGCGGCGCCATTGTTCCACGCGCACTGCCAGGTGAGGGGTCCACAAAATGAAGATTTCGGCCATCCGCACGAAAACGTTGTCGCGCGAATCCAGGTACTCGATCAGGCGTTTGAGCTGCGCCAGGCGGCGCGAAGGCGGCGCGCCCTCGGCCGCGAGCGAGCCGCGCAGCGAAACCAGCAGCGGCGCCTGAAACTGCTCGCGCTCCAGCAGCACCAGCACCTCGGAGACGAGTCCCAGTTCGTGCCCGGCGCGATCGACCGCCGCCACAACCTCGGCCATGCGTTGATGCTGGCGGTAATAAAACCAGCCGTTGATAACGAGCGCCGCCAGGAACAGATCGCGCAGCAGCAGGCGCGTGCCGCCGGCCAGCACGGAGGCGCCGGTCAAGTTGAGCAGCAGCGCCACGCCGGCCGCCGCGCCGCCAATCCCCAGCAGCGTGCACGCCCAGAGTGCGAGGCGCAGGACGCGGCCTCCGAGCCGCGGGGGAGCCTCACCCCAGGCGGCGAGCGAATCCGCATCCACGCCGGTGCGTGCGTCTTCGGCCAGCACTGCCAGGCGCTCCCGCAGATCGAGGCGCGGCCGTAGTTCCGTGATCGCCTGCTGCCGCGACTTCACCACTTGCCGATCGGCCGGCTCCAGCAGCCAGCGCGCCAGGGTCCGCTCGCCGGCGCGTGTGCGGGCGGTGGAAAGAAGCTCGAACAACGAGCCGATGCCGAACAGGTCCAGGTCCTGCGCGTAAGGATGCGACAAATCCAGGTAAGTGTCGCCGGTGCTGCCGGTGCCGGGCCAGCTACCATCCAGCCGCGCCAGGCCGCGCTCGAAGAATCGCGCCGCGCGGCGCTGCTTTTCGAGTTGCCGTGAAAGGCGTGCATGCGCCGCCATCAGGGCCGCGAAGGCGGCGGCGGGAACCAGCGTCCACAGAATCGTAATGCGCGGCCCGGAAAGCGCCAGCCACACCAGCGCGCCCGCCGCTGCCACCACCGCCAGCCGCCAGTAGCCCAGCCGGCGCTGGCGCCCCTCGCCCACCAGGATGGAAGCCTGGCGCTCCTTGTGCAGCGCCGTATAAATGTCGCGCGGCTCTTCGATCACTGCCGGCTGCATAAAGACAAGGTCATAAGCGATTCCTATGCTCCCCCGCGGAGAGCGGCTCCCAATGTGGAACGAGACCGCTCCCTATGGTCGCGGCTCAGAACGCGCAACGGAGCCGCGACCATAGGGAGCGGCCGCCGGCGCAGACAACGATGCCGCAGTTCCATTCTCGCAGACGGCAGCGTGTGATTTTGCGTGAGCCTCAGGCGGCGGGTGCCCCGCAAACGATACGGTTCGCAGGCCGAGAGCCTGCGCCACAATGCATGTTATATTGAGGTCATGCCGGGCGGTTATCTCCCTATTCTCATTTTCCTGGGTGTAGCCATTGCGTTCCCGGTGGTTGCCATCGGGGCGGCCAAGTTGCTCCGGCCGTCGGCTCCCTCGGTTGCCAAGCTCGAAGCTTATGAGTGCGGCATCCGCGCGGCATCGGATTCACGGGGCCGTTATACGGTGCGGTTCTATATCATCGCCATCCTGTTCGTCATCTTCGACGTAGAAACCATTTTCCTTTTTCCATGGGCGGTGCGCTACGGATCGCTCGGCTGGTTCGGCGTGGCGGAAGTGGCTGTTTTCCTGGCGATCCTGATCGTCGGCTATATTTGGGCGTATAAAAAGGGTGCATTGGAGTGGGTCTAAGACTCGTTCGTTCCGTAACTCTTTCCGCCGTTTGATGCCAGTCGCCGCCCATCGAACGCCCCGGCAGAATCCGGCCCTAGGGAGAGTTTCCAGCATCGGCGCAGCGATCTTTCGTCAATTTATTTTGACCTTTGTCAGCCGCTGCTGTAGTGGAAAAGGCTGTTGGGGGGTCTTAGGATTAGAATGCGCCACGGTTCGCCCGGCTGGTTCGCGGGGCGAAAGTTGCAGCGTTCCTGGCTTTCATCCGCGTCGGTTAAATTTGAGTACGTAAGGAAAGGTGTACTGTTATGGCTCTGAAACTTGTTCGTTCCGCAATTCTCTCCATTTTGGCGATGGGAGGGCTCAGTTCGCTCGAGGCGACGCCCATGCTGCGCCTGGTGAGCGCCACCGTTGGACCGCTTTCGATCGCTCCCGGCGCCAACGGGATCAACCAGACCATAGAAGCCTATAACGCGGGCGACGGCACGCTGGCGCTCACTCCCACCTCGTCGGTCTCGTGGATTACTGCCAGCGTCGGCGCGGCACGCACCTGCACCACCACCACCGCAGCCACGTCATGCGTCCCGCTGATATTCGCGCTGAACACCGCGTCGCTGGCGGCGTCGACTACGGCTTATACGGGAATCGTCACCGTCACGGCGCCCAACACGGTGGACGCTCCCCAGACGATTACGGTGACCGTGCTCATCGGCGGCGCCGTGCCGTCGAGCGTGAACGTTTATGTGGCGCCTTACGTGGCCCCGCCGGCGCAGGCCAGCGCCGTCGCCGTCCCGTTCACTACCGGCAGTTACCTTGCCGCAAGCAAAATCACCACCCAGGATGGCGCCAATTGGCTGAGCCTGACCCTCAGCGGCGCGGGCAGCGTTCAGTCCACGTACCCCTACACCATCAACATCGCTCCGCAGCCCACGAACACCGCCGGCAACGCTTACACCGGCTCGATAGTTACTTCCGGCTCCACGTTTGCCTCCGACAACAAGACCATCGCGGTGACCATGAACGTGACCACGCTGCCCATCGCGCAACCTTCGGTCACGCAGGTCGCCGAACAGCTTGCAACAGGCGCGCCGGTCGGCTACGCGGCCGTCACCCTCGGCAATTCCGGGCTGGGAACACTCGCGATTAGCGGAGCAACCGCGTCGGGCTCGGGGATCGCCGCAAGCGTTTCCGGTTCCACCGTGCTGCTCGCTTTCAACACTACCGGCCTTTCGGCCAACACGTACACCGGTTCGGTGAGCATTGCCTCCAATGCGGCTAACAGCCCAACCGTAATCCCGGTGACCTACCAGGTGGTGGCCGCGGGGGCGCCGACCGTCTTCTATGAGGGAGTGGTGGATGATGCGGTCTTCGGCGGCAGCGGCTTTACCGTCACGCCGGGCGATGTCATTGCGCTATTCGGCCAGGAGCTCTCCTTCGCGGCGCCCGTTTCGGGGCCAAACCCTCCGCTGGCGACGCAACTCGGCGGAGCTTCAGTCTTCGTGAACGGCGAGCAGGCGCCGCTTTACTTCTCCTCATACGGCCAGATTAATTTCCAGATGCCGACGGATACGCCTGCCGGAACCGCGCTGGTGCAAGTTGAGACCAACGGCCAAACCAGCAATACGGTATCGGTCAACGTGGCGGCGCGCGCACCGCGGCTGTTGCTGCTTTACGGTACTGGCGGCTACGGGGCGATCGAGGATGCCACGCAGGGCTACTCCCTGCCCATGCCGTCCACCATCACCATTCCCAACTTCGTCACTCAACCGGCCTCTCGGGGCGACGTACTCACGATTTACGCGATTGGCCTCGGCCCCACCAGTCCGCCGGTCGTGGCCGGCCAGCCCGCCCCCGCTACTGAGCCGCTGGCGCGGCTGATGTCGACGCCCACCGTGGTTTTCGGCGTGAACCGGGAAGGACTCGTGGTGCAGGTCAAGGTCCCTCCCGCATCGGTTCTCTACGCGGGTTTGTCGCCGAACTACGCCGGTCTGTACCAAATCAATGTGGCGGTTCCGGAGGCCTGTCCTACTGGCGCGGTTCAGGTGTCCCTGACATTTCCGGATTCGACGGTCAGCAACGCGGTCAACATCCAAGTCCAATAGCGCTGCAATAAAGCGGACCGCACGCCGGAGCCGCGACCAAAGGGAACGGGACAGCCGCTTGAATCCAGACCGCTCCCTCTGGTCGCGGCTCCGTTTGATTGGGAACGGCCCGCAGCATCACCCGCCCCGGCGCCACGCTACCATAAGGGTTGAACCCTTTGAAACCCGCTTCCACCCCCTGGCCTCAGGTTTACCTGTGTGTCGCTCTGACCACTCTGGCCACCCTGCTGCTCGAGCTCTCGCTGACGCGCATCTTTTCGGTGGTGTTCTATTACCACTTCGCATTTCTGGCGATCTCGATCGCGTTGTTCGGCCTCGGCGCCGGCGGCATCTTCTCGTACGTGGTGGCTGGTTGGAAGGCGCCGCTGTGGACCAGCCTGGGCCGGCTGAGCATGCTGAACGGCCTGCTGGTGGTAGGCGCGCTGGTCGTCCTGCTGGCGCAGCCTAACAATCCCACGAACTGGGACCTGGCGCTGATCTATTTCAGCACCGCGCTGCCCTTTTTCCTTTCCGGCGCCATCGTTTCGCTGGCCATCGGCGAGACCATTGCGCACGTCAACCGGGTCTACTTCTTCGACCTGATGGGCGCCGCCGCCGGTTGCCTGTTGTTATATCCGCTGCTCAACGGCTTCGGTGGGGTCAGCGCGGTGCTGGGCGCGGCCATCACCTTCGCCGTCGCGGCCGCCATCTGGCACAGCGTTTCCGGCTCGGTGCGAGGCCGCGTAGGATCGGTGGCGCTGGCGCTGGCGCTGGTGGCGTTTCTGATTCTGAATCAGCGCTATCACGTGATCGACATCCGCCACGCCAAGGGGCAGACCATCGAGCACGAGATCTTCCAACACTGGAACGTCTTTTCGCGCATCGGCCTGTTGGATCGCCGCAGCGAAGGCCGCTACAGCATCGTGATCGACGCCGACGCCGGCACCGACATCCCCACCTTCGATTGCGACCGGCTCACCCCCGGCCAACGCCACGAGCTGATGGACCAGGGGCCGGCACTGCCCTACGCGCTCCGCCCCGGCGCCAAGGCCCTGATTATCGGGCCCGGCGGCGGCTGGGACGTGGCGCGCGCGCTGGCTTACGGCAGCCACGATATCACCGGCGTGGAAATCAATCCCATCATCGCCACCACCATCATGCAGGAGCGCTTTCCCGCGCTCAGCCACGGCCTCTACCTGCGGCCCGACGTCCACATTTACGTGGAGGACGGACGCAGCTTCGTGCGCCGCAGCACCGCCAAATATCAGGTGCTGCAGGCGACGCTGGTCGATACATGGGCTTCCACCGCCGCCGGGGCGTTCGCGCTTTCGGAAAACAATCTCTACACCGTGGACGCTTTCCGCGATTACCTGGGGCATCTTACCGACGACGGCGTGGTGGCCTTCACCCGCTGGGGCTTCGACCCGCCGCGCGAATCGCTGCGCCTGATTGCGCTCGCCCGCGAGGCGCTGTCGGAGTTGGGCGAGCGCCAGGCGTGGCGCCACGTGATCGTGGGCCGCTCCGGCTCGGTCCGCGGATGGGGTGCGCAGGATACCGCGATCATCAGCCGCAAACCTCTCACCGCCGCCGATTGCGACCGCGCCCGCGCCCTGTTCGCCGCCGCCAACATGCAGGCCATCTACCTGCCCGACGCCGCCATCCAAAACCCGTTCTACGAGCTGCTGCACACGTCCGATCCGGCCGGCTTCGAGCGCCGCTTCGTCTTCGATATTCGCCCGGTCACCGACAATAGGCCGTTTTTCTTCTACACCGTGCAGCCGCGCGACCTGCTGGTGTTTCTGAGGACGGCCTCGCATGACACCGCGGACTACAAGGTGAACAAGGCGGTGCCACTACTGTTCGGGCTGGCGCTGATCTCGGCTCTAGCCACGCTGCTGATTATGCTGTTGCCGCCATTGGTGCTGGGCGCGCGCCTGCCGCGCCAGCCGGGCGTGCTGAGATTCCTGCTCTACTTCCTGTTCATCGGCGCCGGATACATCCTGATCGAAGTGGCGCTGATTCAGAGATTCGTGCTCTTCCTCGGCCATCCCACGCCCGCTCTCACGGTGGTCATTTTTTCCTTGCTGGTTTCGAGCGGCCTGGGCAGCGCCGCCGCCGGCCGCCTGTCGGCGCACCGGGAGAGCCGCCTCATCAAGATCCTGGGATGCGTGGCGATGCTGGCTGCGCTGATCGGGTTGGTGCTGGCCTCGCTCCTCACCGCGCTGGTCTGGCTGCCGCTCCCTCTCAAAGTGGTGATCACGGTGGCGCTGATCGCTCCCCTGGGATTCGTCATGGGCATGCCCTTCCCCAGCGGGCTCCGCCGCCTGGAGCAGTGGCACGCGCCTTCGGTCCGCTGGGCCTGGGCGCTCAATGCGGCGGCGAGCGTGCTCGGATCGGTGTTTGCGCTGGTCTCCGCCATCTATCTGGGACTGGCCGAAACCATGGTCATCGGCGGCCTGTTCTATCTTGCCGCGCTGGCGGTGGTGGCTCGCGTCCGCACCGGCGAATCCCCGGCTCCCCAACCCGGCGCCAATCGAGTCGTTCTGGCAAGCTGAGATTGCGAAGCAAACTGCCTGCGCCACGACTACGCGAGCGTGGGCGGGCGCTCTCCTTGGCCGGCATCTTCCCGGCGCACGCGGAATGAGCAGCGATGGATCTTTACGGCAGTGCAGGCACCCTGGCTGCGCACCGTCTGCCCCAAAACATGGAGGTCCATTTTGACGGCGCGCGCCGGCCAATCGATCTCGAGTTCGATCCCGGTTCCCGGAGGGATGGCATGAGCGCACTCGAACAGCAACCCGCCCCGTGAGATGTTCAGCAGGCGGCCAGCTCCCATCCGGACCACCCTTCGTCCCGTGATGAGCTTGTATTCCAGCCCGGAGTGAATCGGATAGCGGCAGTCGCGGCGGCGTTCCGCGGTAAACATCGGACTCGACGAGATAATCGCTTCCACTAATGAAGCCTCTGTGTCCTCTATTATCGGGAGTGTCCGCACACAGGGCCAGACCTACACGCCCTAATGGTACTTACAAGCCAGATAGGTATGGTAGCACTGTGGCCAAGGCTGATGGGCAGGAAATCGGAGGTTTCTATCTTGTGTTGACCCCTTCGGCAAGAGCGTGTCAGCCGTGGGACATCGAGGCGAGGCAGTTGCGGTCAAGGTCGTGAATCAAGTCCGCCCATTCGGACCTCGCCGCTTCATCCCTGTTCCGTGGCTTACGTTTCCAAACTGCCCCGGGAGGCGCCACGGCAACTGCCGGATACTCCTCACTGGCCAAGGCAACCACCTGGAGGTCCGGAGAGGTGAAACGGAGCTTGTCCACGAATTGGCGAAGGCCCTGCTCCGCCGGTTGTGCGATCAGCACGTCCACCGGCAGACGGAGCATGCCCACAATCTCCTCCGCTTCGGCGATCCCTCTGGCGGGTACGGCGACGGACCCGGCGGCATCCAGGATCTGGCCGAGCCAGAAGACAAATCCTAGATCCCTATCGACAATGAGAATGGTCTTCAAGCTAGCAACCTAATAACCCATTGTGCAATT
Source organism: Bryobacterales bacterium (assembly GCA_963843095.1). Taxonomy (GTDB): domain Bacteria; phylum Acidobacteriota; class Terriglobia; order Bryobacterales; family Bryobacteraceae; genus Bog-375. Next base: position 14,085 of record CAWJLI010000176.1, on the reverse strand, counting down.
TACACTCCACAAATGACTGATTGATTTCACACGAGTTAAAAAAACAGCGTTTCCAGTAACACGGAAAAAATCCCCGGTTTTCCGGATCGAGACTCCAGTTTTACGTGCCGGTGGCGCCCCAGCGGGTGCCCGACGGCGATGGCGTTGAATCGCTTCGCCCAGGAACTCGCCGGTTAACAGTTTCGCTTCCGCCCGCGTCTTTCCCGCAGATTTCACTTCCCGAGGAGGGACAAACGGATGCGAAACGTACTGCGAATCACCGCGCCCGCCGCGCTACTGGCGCTGGCAGGGTCACTGTTTGCCGGCGGCTTCTACTTACAACTGGGGAACCCCGAAGCCAGCCCGGAAGCTCGTAAACTCAACGCTGTGGTCACTGTCAAATCGGCCGGCTGCGTGGAACCCAGCGCAACCCGAATCAGCGCCACGGCCATCGGAGACGTAAATGGAGAGCGGCGCGAGATCCCGCTGAAACTGGATCCACTCTCCACACCCGGCATGTTCGCGATCACCCAGCAGTGGCCGAAACAGGGCCGCTGGGTGATTCGCCTGGAGGCCACCAACGGCAGCCTGTTCACCAGCTCGCTGCTGAGTGCCGGGCCGGATGGCGTGGACCGCTATAACGACAAGAGCGCCCACCAGCAGTTCAGCTCGGCCGACATCGAGGCCATGCTGCGGTAGTAATATGCAAGCAATGCTGGTGAGCATTCCCGAACCGGCCGAGGACGAGAGTCTCATTCACCGGGCCGCGGGCGGCGACCGCGCCGCCTTCGGCGAGCTCTATCTGCGGTACGCGCGCATGATTCACGCCATTTTGCTGGCGCGCGTGCCGCCGGCCGACGCCGAGGATCTGGTGCAGGATGTTTTCATGGCAGCCATGAATCGGCTGGGGGAATTGCGCACCGCCGCGGCGTTCCGCGGCTGGCTGGGCGCCATCGCGCGCCGCCGCGCCATCGACTATTTCCGCGACGGCCGGCGGCGCGCCGAGTTTTCGTTCAGCGCGGAGCAGCGGAACCCCGCGACCGCCGGCGGCGATCGGGCGCTAGTGACCCTCGACCTGGTCCGCCGCCTGCCGGAAGCCTACCGCGAGACTCTCATCATGCGCCTGGTGGAAGGCATGACCGGCCCGGAGATCGCCCGGCAAACCGGCCTCACCCCGGACTCCGTGCGCGTGAATCTGTGCCGCGGCATGAAGATGCTGCGTGAATTGTGGAAAGGCGACGCTCATGCGTGAAGAGTACCTTTGGGACAGATCCGGGCCCCCCGATCCCGAAATCGAGCACATCGAAGTGGAGCTTGCGAGGCTGCGCTACCGGTTTGATCGCGGCTTGCCCGGCGTACTGCGGCAGCGCGCGCGCGGTGGATGGCTCGCCGCGGCAGCCGCCGTGCTGCTGGCCGCTGCCACGCTTTTGTTCCGCGGCGCCAGCGCGCCGGCCGCGCCCACAGCCTGGCGCATGGGAAGCATAGCCGTGCTGCAAGGCCAGGTACTGCGCACCGGAGACTCGGGGATTTCGCTCGAAGCCGAACCCGTGGGCCGCGTCGATCTGGGCCCCGGCTCGGAGTTGCGCGCCGCCACCAGCCGCCACCTGGAGCTGCGCCGCGGCCGGCTGCACGCTTTCATCTGGGCTCCGCCGCGGGAATTCGTGGTGGAAACGGCTTCGGCTCGCGCGGTGGATCTGGGCTGCCAGTACACGCTCGACGTGGATGGGGCGGGCAACGGGCTGCTGCGCGTCGAAACCGGCTGGGTAGCGTTCCAGTCACAGGGGCACGAATCGTTCATCCCCGCCGGCGCCGCGTGTCCAACCCGACAGCGTCAGGGGCCGGGCATTCCATTTTATGAGGATGCGCCGGAGGCATTCACGGGCGCGCTGGCAGCCTATGAATCCGGCGATAAAGCGGCGCTGGTCCGTGTGCTTGCCGCGGCCAGGCCGCGGGACGGCCTCACGCTTTGGCACCTCTTGCCGCGGGTTCCGGCCGCCGCGCGCGGCGAAGTCTTCGACCGCTTCGCCCAGCTTGTGGGCGTGCCGCGCGAGCTGCGCGACGGCGCCGTGCGGGGCGATGCCAAGACGCTGGACCTATGCTGGAACGCGCTGAAATTGGAAGACACCGACTGGTGGCGCGGCTGGGAACGCCCCTGGAAGTAGCGACAGGCCCCCAGGTTGTTCGATGCCGCTCTCAGCGCCCGCCGGCGGCCAGCCTGCGATAACGGCCGGCGAAGTAGACGAGCGGCGCGCCTTCGCGGATTAGGGCACGCACCATCTCGCCCAGGATCAGATCATGGTCGCCAGCGGTGAAGCGGTACCGGATGGCACATTCGATTTCCGCCAGCGCGTCCGGCAGCAAAGGCGCGCCGGTCTCGCCGGCGTGCCACGCGAGGCCATCGAAGCGATCGTGTCCCTTACGCGCGAAGCGCTCGGAGAGAGCGCGCTGGCCGGCAGCCAACACGTTGACGGCAAAAAAACGCGCGTCGCGAAACGCATCCATCACGCTGGCGGTGTGCGCCAGCGCGACCAGCACCAGCGGCGGATCGAGCGAAACGGAGGTAAACGAATTCACCGTGAGGCCGTGCGGCGTGCCCTGCGCGTCCACCACGCCGGCAATCGTGACGCCGGTTGCGAAGCATCCGCAGGCGCGCCGGAAATCGTCCGCCGTAACGCGCGCGGCGCGGTCTTGTACCCCCTCCCTTGACATGTGGATAAATTCAATCCTATCATAAGGTTGACCGATACGGGGCAGTAAAGCTGGCGCGCTCCCAACAGGAGGATGTTTTGATCAAGCTGGATATTATCAACGAAGTCGTCAACCGCACCGGCATCACCAAGACCAAAGCCGAAATGGCTGTCGAGACCGTGTTTGAAACCATGAAGAAGGCGCTCGAGGAGGGCGACCGCATCGAGCTGCGCGGCTTCGGTGTGTTCAACGTGAAGCCCCGGAAGACGGGCATCGGACGGAATCCGCGCACCGGCGCGGAGGTTTCCATACCGCCGGGCAAAGCGGTGCGATTCAAACCCGGCAAGGAGCTGCAGACGCTGCAATAGGCCGCTGCCGCGAGTCTCATTGTGTCTTCCCAGGATTTCCCGCCCGCATCATACCCGCTCTATGCCGGGACCGGGGCGGCGGAGGCGCCCGGCGTGCCGGCTGCCCGCTTCCGCGACCGTTACTGGGTGAACGCTCTGCTGTTCCTGGCCACGCTGGCTTCGACCACCACGGTCGGAGCCTCGATGCAAATGTTTTTCGACCGCAACCAGCCCTTCGACCTGTACCAGAGTTTTTCTATGTACGGGGAGTTGTGGCGTCACCCCGCGGAGTTGCTGGCGGGGCTGCCATTTTCGCTCACCTTGCTCGCTATCCTGATGGCGCATGAGCTGGGCCATTACCTGGCCGCGTTGCGGTACGGGGTGAATGCCAGCCTGCCTTACTTCATGCCGTCGCCGGGGCTGGGGACGTTCGGCGCCTTCATCCGCCTGCGATCGCCCATCTGCTCCAAGCGGGCGCTGTTCGATATCGGCATCGCGGGGCCGCTGGCCGGCTTCGTCTTCCTGCTGCCGGCGCTTTCCGTCGGCCTCGCGTTTTCGAAGGTGATTCCGGGCATCGCCCATCAGGGCAGCCTGCAGTTCGGCGTGCCGGGCCTGGAGTGGCTGCTCGGCAAACTCATTTTTCCGGGCGTCGCGGCGAGCGACATTTATTTGCATCCGGCGGCGCGGGCAGCCTGGGTGGGGATGCTCGCCACGGCTTTGAACCTGCTCCCCATCGGGCAACTGGATGGCGGCCACATCGTGTACGCGTGTTTTCCGCGGCGCCACGCTGCGATCTCATTGGTTCTCAGCCTGCTCCTGCTGCCGCTGGGCGCGGCCTCTTTCATCGACCAGCGTATGTTCTGGTCCGGCTGGCTGCTCTGGGGCCTGATGCTGCTGATCTGGGGACGGCGCCATCCCATGTTGTACGACAGCGGCGAGCTGGATCGCGGACGGCGCAAGCTGGCCGTGGTGGCGCTGGTGGTTTTCCTGCTCTGTTTCACTCTTGTGCCCGCGACCACCGGCGGTTTGTGAGCGGCGATGAAAATCACCGCGACCATCATCACCTTCAACGAGGAGCGCAACATCGCGCGCTCGATCGAGAGCCTGCGCTGCTGCGACGAGATTCTGATCGTGGATAGCGGCTCGACGGACCGCACCACGGAGCTGGCGGAAAACCTCGGCGCGCGCGTGATCGAAGCCAACTGGCGCGGCTACGCCGGGCAGAAGAACTGGGCGGCCGATCAAGCCAGCCACGACTGGGTGCTTTCGCTCGACGCCGACGAAGCCTTGAGCGAAGCGCTGGAAGCCGAAATCTGGCGCTTGAAGAAATCCGGGCCGAGCTGTGACGGCTACACCATGCCGCGCCTCGCGCGCTACATGGGCCGATGGATTCTGCATTCCGGCTGGTATCCCGACCGCAAGCTGCGGCTTTACGACCGGCGCCAGGCCAAATGGGTGGGCGACTTCGTGCACGAAAGCGTGGCCGTCTCCGGGCGCGTGGGACACTTGCAGAGCAACCTGCTGCACTTCACCTGCGAATCGCTGGCCGAGCACATCAAGACCATGGAGCGCTACACCACGCTCGCGGCGCAGGAACTGGCCTCGCGGCGGATCCACGTGCCGCTCTCCCGCGTGTTGTTCGCGCCCGCCTGGGCGTTCGTGCAAAGCTATTTTCTGAAACGCGGTTTTCTGGACGGCCCGGAGGGGCTGACGATTTCCTACATGGCGGCGTTCTACACGTTTCTCAAATACACGAAAGCGAGAAACATGAGCTGATGCGCATCCTGCATCTGGATGCCGGGCGCGAGATGCGCGGCGGGCAATGGCAGGTGCTGCGGCTGATCGAGGGGCTTGCCGGCGCGGGCGTGGAATCGACGCTGCTGGCGCGTCCCGGCTCGCCGCTGGCCACCGCCGTGCGCGCGCGCGGCTGGCGCGTCGTGCCGCTCGGCTTCGCCCAAGCCGCGGTGCTGGCGCGGCGGCATGACCTGGTGCATGCCCACGACGCCAGCTCCCACACGCTCGCCACCTTCGCCGGCGGCGTGCCCCTGCTGGTGTCGCGGCGGGTCGCTTTTCCGATCAGGTCGCGTTGGAAGTACGCGAGCGCGCGCCATTACCTGGCGGTTTCCGAATTCGTCAAGCGGGTGCTGATGGCGGGCGGCGTTGCCGACCAAAAGATCAGCGTGGTCTACGATGGCGTTCCCGTGCTGGAACCGTCCGCGGGAAATCGTGTGCTGGCGCTGGCCAACTTCGGCGATCCGCAAAAAGGCGCGCCGGTGGCGATGGAGGCAGCGCGCCTGGCGGGCGTCGAGTTGCTGCTCACTGACAACCTGGAGCGCGATTTGCCGCAAGCCGCGTCGTTCGTCTACATCACCCACGCCGAAGGGCTGGGCTCGGCCGCGCTGCTGGCGATGTCGGCGGGCGTACCGGTGATCGCCAGCCGCGTGGGCGGATTGCCCGAAGTGGTGCGCGATCGCGAAACCGGGTTGCTGGTGGAAAACGCGCCCGCCGCGGTGGCCGGCGCGATCCTCGAGCTGGCCGCCGACCCCGCGTTCGCCCGGAGGCTGGGCCAGGCCGCCCGCCGCGCCGTCGTCGAAAACTTTACCGTGGACCACATGGTGCGCCGTACCATGGAGGTTTACCAAAAGGTGCTCTCATGATCGAAGCCTGCCTTGCGCTGCTGTTCGGATTGCTGATCGGCAGTTTCCTGAATGTCTGCATTTATCGCTGGCCCCGCGATCTTTCGGTGGTGCGTCCGCGCTCGCATTGCCCAGAGTGCGAGGCGCCCATCGCCTGGTACGACAACGTGCCGCTGGCGAGCTACGCCATCCTCGGCGGGCGTTGCCGCCACTGCCGGGCGCGCATTTCGCCGCGCTACCCGATCGTCGAGCTGCTCACCGGCGGCCTGTTTTTCCTGCTGGTGTACCGCTACGGGCTGACGCCGCTCGCGGGCAAAATGTGCGTCTTCAGCGCCATGATGGTGGCGCTGCTTTTCACCGACCTGGAGCAGCGTATCCTTCCCGACGAATTCACCATCTGGGGCACGGTGGCGGGCCTGCTATTCGCGATCCCCGCACCGACCCCGGACGGGACCGCGTACTTTTTGTTGTGGATCGTCGGTCTGAACTCGCTGGGCTGGGTCCCCAGAGTGGCCGCGGCAGCGTTGGCGGCCGGCCTGCCGGCGGGCCTGCTCTGGCTCGCCGGCTGGATGTATAAGAAGGCCAGGCATCGCGAAGGGGTGGGCCTGGGCGATATCAAGATGGTGGCCCTGCTGGGTAGCTACCTGGGCCTGCAAGCCGGGCTGATCACGCTCGTCTTAGGCTCGCTGGCAGGCTCGGTGCTCGGCCTCGCGTACATCAAGGCGACGGGCAAGGACTCGTCCACTTACGAACTGCCCTATGGCACGTTCCTGAGCGGGCCGCGATGGTCGTAGTGGTTTTCAGTAAGCAGCTCTACGGCTGGTAAGCGGGCGGGATCACCTTTTAACCGGACCCTCCTCCGCATTCGCCCTTGCAACGTGGTAGTAATAGACATTCAGGTCTGAATTCCAGGGAAAAATCAACCTTATCAGGACGGCTATGAGTATACGTTTATCCGACGGAACCGAAATCCCAATCGAAATGCACAAAGTGCGCATTGTGCAGAAAATGCGGCTGGCGCCCGCCCGCGAACGGTTGAAAGCGATGGAAGAGGCGGGGTACAACACGTTCCTCCTCCGTTCCCGCGACCTCTTTCTCGACATGCTGACCGACAGCGGCACCAACGCCATGAGCGACAATCAGCAGGCCGCGATGATGCAGTCCGACGACGCCTATGCCGGTTCGGAGAGCTTCTACCGGCTGCTCGACTCGGTGCGCGAGGTCTTCGGCTACGAATACCTCCTGCCCACCCATCAGGGCCGCGCCGCCGAGCACCTGCTGGCCAAGACCTTCGTCAAGCCCGGCCACGTCATACCGATGAATTATCACTTCACCACCACCAAGGCGCATTTCAACCTGGCGGGCGGCAAGGTGCTGGAGCTCTATGGACCCGAGGCGTCTAAACACGGAGAGCGCGCACCCGTTCAAGGGAAACATGGACCTCGGACCGGCTGCGCGAGGCCATCGACCAGGCGGGCCCGAGCAATGTCTCCTTCGTGCGCATGGAGGCCACCACCAACCTGATCGGCGGCCAGCCGTTTTCCATGGAGAACCTGCGCCAGGTCAAGGCGCTGATCGAGCCGCTGGGCATTTTCCTGGTGGTGGACGGCAGCCTGATTTCCGAAAACGCCTATTTCATTCGCCAGCGCGAAGCCGGATACGAGAACACGTCCATCCGCGACATCGTCCGGGAAATGATGAGCATTGCGGACCTCTGCTACCTCTCCGGCCGCAAGAGTTGCAGCGTGCGCGGCGGCCTGATCGCCACGAACCGCAAGGATCTCCATGACGCCATCCGGCCCTGGCTTCCGGTGTACGAGGGCTTCTTCACCTACGGCGGCATGTCCTCGAAGGAGATCGAAGCGATGGCCGTCGGCATCCGGGAGATGACCGATCTCGAAGTGGCCGGCTCTTCGGCGGACGCCGTCAAATACTTCGTCGGCCTGTTGCTCGAGAAGGGTGTCCCGGTGGTCACGCCCGCGGGCGGGCTGGCCTGCCATGTCGATGCGATGCGATTTATCGATCACGTGCCGCAGTCGGAATACCCCGCCGGCGCCCTGGCGGCCGCGTTCTTTATCGCCTCCGGCGTTCGCGGCATGGAGCGCGGCTCGGTGTCCATGGATCGCGACGAAGAAGGCCGCGATGTCCCGGCGGACCTGGAACTGCTCCGGCTCGCCGTGCCCCGGCGCGTCTACACCATGTCTCACTACCAGTACGCGGCGGACCGTTTGCAGTGGCTCTACAACCACCGCCGCCTGATTGGCGGCCTCGAGTTCTACGAAGAGCCGCCGGTGCTCCGCTTCTTCGCCGGCCGGATGAAGACCAAGGGCGATTGGGGCACCGCACTCACCGAGGCATTCGAGAAAGACTTCGGCAAAGACTGCTGAGGGAGTTAGGCACGCTTTAGGGCGACCGCTCCCTAACGGTCGCGGCTCCGATGCGTTTTTTGAGCGAGATGCTTTCGGAACCGCGACCGTTAGGGAGCGGTCGCCGCGATTGAATTGCCTACTGGCCGAGGATGTTGTAGGTGGTGGTGCCTTCCACGCGGACCTTGGAGTAGGCTTCGACCCAAGTCTTGTGATACGGATCGTCCCGGTACGCCTTCAACGCATCGGGGCCGGTCATCTCGATACACATGCCGTACTCGCGAACCGCGGGTCCTTCCATTCCCGTCACGTGAAGAGGCGATTGCAGCTTGCCATACCAGACTCTTATGACGCCCTTGATCTTGGAGGGCATTGCGTCGCTCGCCTGGTAGAAGGCTTGCCAATCGGCTGGCGCGGCGTCTTTGACCGGGGTCCACGCGAAGCAGTGCATCAGCGTCTTCTCGCCGGCACGCGCTCCCGGTGAGACTAACAATGCAACGGCCGCGCACACTACGAGGTGCGCCATTCTAGGAAACTTCATCGGCTGTTTCTCCTTGAGGCGGCTTGCCGCCACCCTTGGATCTTAGCACCGCCGTCCAGAAGAAACGCGCCCGCAAGCTAAAGCGAGCCCCGCCTACACGCCCCAGCAGTAATCCTCGACCGCGCGTTCGATGGAAGGGTCGTGCTCGGTAAGGCGCATCAACTCGAGGCGGATTGCATCCACCAGCGCGCGCCAACTTGCTTCGATCACGTTGTCGGAGACGCCCACCGTGGACCAGCTCCGGCGGTGGTCCGACCATTCGATCAGCACGCGCACGTTGGCCGCAGTGCCTTTCTTGGAATCGAGCACGCGCACCTTGTAGTCCGTCAGGCGCACTTCGGTGACTTGCGGGTAGAGTTTGCCCAGGCACTTGCGCAGGCACAGATGCAGCGCGTGGAACGGGCCGTGCCCGCTGGCGGTGGCGGAATGCGCGCCTTCCTTGGTGCGCAGCGTAACCGAGGCCGTGCTGTGCGAGCCGCCGGTTGCGCCCGCGCGCGTCGACACTTCATAGCTATCGATGTCGAAGTAGTGGACGCCAGGATTCAGCGCCTCGCGCACCAGCAGCTCGAAGGTGCCTTCCGCCGCCTCCAGTTCGTAGCCTTCGTATTCCATCTGCTTGATGCGTTCGAGCAATTCGCGGCGCGCATCCTCGCTCAGGCGGTCGGCCAGCCCGTGCTGCTTCAGCTTGTATAGAATGTTGCCGCGGCCGGAAAGGTCGCTTACCAGCACGCGCTGCCGGTTGCCCACCGATGCCGGCGCGACGTGTTCGTAAGTGGCCGCATCCTTCAGCACCGCGCTCACGTGCACGCCGCCTTTGTGCGCAAACGCGCTCTTGCCCACGTACGGCTGGTCGCCGGGCAGCGGCAGGTTGGCCAGCTCGGCGATGAATTTGCACGTCGCGGCCAGGTTGGCAAGCCGTTCCGGCCCGATCGTGGTATGGCCCAGCTTCAACTCCAGGTTGGCGATGATGGACGACAGGTTGGCGTTGCCGCACCGCTCGCCGTAGCCGTTGAGGCAGCCCTGCACGTGCGTCGCCCCAGCCTCCACCGCCGCCACGCTGTTGGCCACGGCGCAATCCGAATCGTTATGGGTGTGGATGCCGATCACGCCGTCGAAGCGCTTGCGCACTTCCGCCACGATCTCCACCAGCCGCCCGGTGAGCGTGCCGCCGTTGGTGTCGCACAGGCAGAGCACCGCTGCACCCGCCTTCTGCGCCGCTTCGAGCGTGCGCAATGCGTAATCCGCGTTGGCCAGGTATCCGTCGAAGAAGTGTTCGGCGTCGTAGACCACTTCCTTGCCGTGTTGTTGGAGATATTCGACCGTCTCGGCAATCAGCTTGAGGTTTTCGTCGAGCGTAATCCCCAGCGCGCGTTCCACGTGCAGGTCCCAGGTCTTGCCGAAAATCGTCGTCACCGGAGTGCCGGCTTCCACCAGCGCCCGCACGTTGCGATCCTCCGCCACACTGTTCTTGGCGAAGCGGGTCGAACCGAACGCGGCCAGCCTGGCGTGTTTCAGATGCAGCTCGCGCGCGCGCTCGAAGAACTCCTTGTCCTTCGGGTTCGATCCCGGCCAGCCGCCTTCGATGTAATCGATGCCCAGCTCATCCAGTTTCTGTGCGACGACCAGCTTGTCGTCCACCGAAAAGGAAACCGATTCTCCCTGCGTCCCATCGCGCAGCGTGGTATCGAACGTAAAGATCTTCATATTCCACCCGCCAGCCGATCCCTTCCGCTCCCTCTGGTCGCGGCTCCGACGCGTTCAAAGCCGCGACCGTCAGGGAGCGGTTGCTACCTAACTCTTCACTGTCTCCGCGTCCTGCGGGACTCCGGCTTCCTTCTTCTTCTTGAGGAACGGCATCATCTCGCGCAGCTCGCGGCCCACCACTTCCACCGGCTGATGGCGCGCGGCTTCCCGCATCGCCAGGAAGTTCTTGCGGCCGGTCTTGTTTTCGTCGATCCAGGCCTTGGCGAATTCGCCGGATTGAATCTCGCCCAAAATCTTCTTCATTTCCGCGCGGGTCTGCGCGTTGACAATGCGCGGGCCGCGTGTGTAATCGCCGTACTCGGCGGTATCGGAAACCGAATAGCGCATGTATGCCAGGCCGCCTTCCTGGATCAGGTCGACAATCAGCTTCAGCTCGTGCAGGCATTCGAAGTAAGCGATCTCGGGCGCATATCCGGCTTCCACCAGGGTTTCGAAACCGGCGCGAATCAGCTCGCTGACGCCGCCGCACAGCACGGCCTGCTCGCCGAAGAGGTCGCTCTCGGTCTCTTCCTTGAAGGTGGTTTCGATCACGCCCGCCTTGAGATGGCCGAGCGCCAGGGCGTATGCCAGCGCCTTATCGAGCGCGTGGCCCGTGGCATCCTGGTGAACCGCCACCAGCGCCGGCACGCCCACGCCCTCGGTGAACAGCTCGCGCACGCGGTGACCCGGCGCTTTGGGCGCGATCATCGTGACGTCGATATCCTTCGGCGGCGTGATCTGCTTGAAGTGAATGTTGAAGCCGTGCGCGAACATGAGCGTCTTGCCGGCCGTCAGGTGGGGCGCGATATCTTTGGTGTAGACATCGGCCTGAATATGGTCCGACACCAGAATCATGATGATGTCGGCGGCCTTGGCGGCTTCGGCCGTGGTCATCACTTTCAGGCCGGCGGCTTCGGCTTTGGCCCAGTTCGGCGTGCCGGGAGCGTCGCTCACCACCACGTCCACGCCGGAATCACGCAGATTCAGTGCGTGCGCGTGGCCCTGGCTTCCGTACCCGATAATGGCGACCGTGCGTCCCTTTAAGAAATCCAGATTTCCGTCTTTTTCGTAATAACGCTTCGGCATTTTCTCTCCAATTCCTAGAAACTTATCGATCAGTGACCCGACCGCTCCCTATGGTCGCGGCTCCGTTGCTCCGAAGGCGACCGTTCTTTCAGAGCCGCGACCATAGGGAGCGGCCGGGTCCTAAACCACTTTCTCTTCCACTTTGGTCCCGTTCTTAGTGGGAACCGGCGGCTGCAGCCGCAATTTCTTATTGTCCAGCGCAATCGCCAGCGCGCCGGAGCGCGTGACGTCGATCTCGCCGTAGCTGCGCATCACGCTGATGAATTCGTTCAACTTCTCCGGGTCGCCCGTCACTTCGATGGCAAATCCCTCGGTGGAGGAATCCGCCACGCGCCCGCCGAATATCTCGGCCTCCTTCAACACCGCCGTGCGGCTCTCCTGGGTGGTCCGGATGCGCACCAGCACCAATTCCCGCACCACCGCGGGCGACTCGGTGAGGTCGGTCGCCTGCAGCACGTTCAGCAGCCGGTTCATTTGCTTGATCACCTGCTGGCGCAGCGTGGCATCCACGTCCACCACGATGGTCATGCGGGAAAGCTCCGGATCGAGCGTGCGCGCGACGGTCAGACTTTCGATGTTATACCCACGCTGGGTCAAGAGGCCGGTCACGCGCATCAGCGCGCCGGGTTTGTTTTCGACGAGCAGAGAGATCACTTGCAGCATGGCATCTCCTATTCGGCTGGCACGGCGACCGGCTGCGGCGGCCCGAGCACCATTTCGTGGATGGCCGCCCCCGCCGACACCATCGGGTATACCGATTCGGTGGCCGCCACCTTCACGTTCAGCAGGTAGGGCCCCGGCTCGCGCACCGCCGCCTCCAGCGCGGCGGCAAGTTGCGACGGCTGCTCGACGACGCGGCCCTTGAAGCCATAGGCTCCGGCCAGTTTCTCCACATTCGGGAAGCAATCGAGTTCTACGCCGCTCAGCCGGTTGTTGTAGAACATGGTCTGCCACTGGCGCACCATGCCCAGGTAGCCGTTATTCATCACGACGATCTTGACCGGCAGGCCATTGCTCGCAATCGTCGCCAGCTCCGGAATCGACATCTGGAAACCGCCGTCACCCACGATGGCGAAAACCAGCTTGTCCGGATTCGCGAACTGCGCACCCATCGCGGCGGGAACTCCGAACCCCATCGATCCCAAGCCGCCCGAGTTGAGCCACAGCCGCGGGTGGTTGAAGCGGATCAACTGCGCCGCCCACATCTGGTGCTGTCCCACGTCGCTGGCGATGATGGCCTCGCCGCCGGAGATGCGGTCGATCTCCGCCATCAGGTGCTGCGGTTTGATCTCGCTGTCGGAAAAGATGGGCTCCAGCGGGTGTTGCGCCTTCCAGTCGCGGATCTGCTTCCACCACGCGCGCCGCGCCGCGGCGATTTTTTCCCCGGGTTGGCCCGGGGCCTCTCGCAGTATCTTGAGCAGGCGCGTCAGCACCCGGCTCACGTCGCCCACGATGGGCACGTCGGGCACGCGGTTCTTGCCGATCTCCGCCGGGTCGATATCCACGTGGATCACCTTGGCGTGCGGCGCGAACGCCGCCAGCCGGCCCGTCACCCGGTCGTCGAAACGCACCCCCAGCCCGACGATCAGGTCGCAGTTCTGAAAGGCCATGTTGGCCGCGTAGCTGCCGTGCATTCCCGGCATGCTGATGAAGTTGGGGTGCGTTGAGGGCAGCGCGCCCAGCCCCATCAGGGTGACCACGGCCGGCGTATCGGTCAGTTCGACGAATTCGCGCAACAGGCCGCTCGCCTCCGCCGCGATAATGCCGCCACCGGCGTATACCAGGGGCCGCTCGGCCTCCTCGATCATCTGCGCCGCCCGGCGGATCTGCCCGGTATGCCCTTCGGTGAACACTTTGTAACCGGGCAGGTGAATCGAGGTCACCGGCTGATAGTGCCCCTGCGCTTGAAAAACGTCTTTCGGAACGTCCACCAGCACCGGCCCGGGGCGTCCGCTGGCGGCCACGTAGAATGCCTCGTGCACCGTCTGCGTCAGGTCTTCCAGCCGCTTCACCAGGTAGTTGTGCTTGGTGGCGGAGCGCGTGATGCCGAACGTGTCGGCTTCCTGAAACGCGTCGCTGCCAATCAGCTTGGTGTGCACCTGGCCGGTGATGGCCACCACCGGAATCGAGTCCATCATCGCGTTCACCAGGCCCGTAACCAGGTTGGTCGCTCCCGGCCCGGAGGTCGCGCAGCACACGCCCACCTTGCCGGTCGACCGCGCCCAGCCTTCCGCCGCGAACGCCGCGTTCTGCTCGTGGCGCACCAGCACGTGGCGGATCTGGTGCTCGTACAGCACGTCGTAAAACGGAAGCGTCACGCCGCCCGGATATCCGAACATGCAATCCACGCCTTCCTTCACCAGACACTCCACCAGCATCTGTGCGCCAGACATCAATGTCGCCATACTCTTCCCCTCAACCATTGGTAATTCAAGTTTCTGCATAACAAAAAAGGCCACCAGCCGGTTTTGAACCCCGCTGATGGCCTCGGTTACTGCTTCCGGCTGGCCTTCAAGCGGGGCCGGCTACGATGACCAGGCTAATAATTACGATGCGGACAGGGATCCCTGCGAGGTGAGCAAGTGCGGAACGGCCTGTGCAAGCGCGAGACATGGAACTAAACTTCGAGTTTACCCTGCACGTTTTCTAAATGCAAGCAGCTAATGCCATAAATTATTCTAATGGCTATATTACGAGCC
>CAWJLI010000175.1:0-4546 GCA_963843095.1 Bryobacterales bacterium | reverse complement strand
ATGGAAACCACCTCTACTTGCAAATTATAGCATGGTATGGTAACCATACCAAAGAGAGGACAAACATGGCGCAAGAGAAGTGGAATTTCGATCCCGTGCATTCCGACATCGGGTTTTCCGTGCGGCACCTGATGATTTCCAAGGTCAGGGGCCGTTTTCAGAAATGGAGCGGCGCGCTTTTCGTCGATGAGACCGATCTGGCCAATTCCAAAGTCGAGGCGAGCATAGAAGCGGCCAGCATCGACACCAGGGAGCAGCAGCGCGACGACCACCTGCGCTCGCCCGATTTCTTCGACGCCGCCAACCACCCCACACTGACTTTCCAAAGCACGCGGGTGGAGAAGACCAGTGAGGATGAGTACAAAGTAACCGGCAACCTGACGATTCGCGGGGTCGCCAGAGAGGTCGCGCTCGCCGTCGAGTTCCTGGGCCGGAGCAAGGACCCGTGGGGCGGCCTGCGGATGGGCTTCTCGGCCAAGACCTCGATCGACCGGCGCGATTTCGGCCTCACGTTCAATATGCCGCTCGATGGCGGCGGAGTGGTGGTGGGCGATCGGGTTGACATTGTGCTGGAGATCGAGGTCGTAAAGGAAGTTCCCGCGGTGCAGGCGGCGTAGCGGCCACGGCTTGTGCAGCGCCGGCGGTCTTTGCCTGTTCTTCGACATGCGACTCCAAACACCGGCGGCAAAAGACCGCCGGCGCTACCGCGACGCGCACAGGCAGCGCGAGGATTTGCGAAATGTTGCGCTAAGGTACACTGGGATTATCCTAGGCGGACCTTATTGAAGCGACTTGTCTTCCCAGCCTTGCTAGCTATCGCTCTGGTGGCGCGCGCGGACCAGGCCGAACCGGGGCAACTGGACGCCAGTCCGACGCTGTTTACCGTCATGGCGGCCTTGAACGCAGCCGGTTTCGATGCCGGGCTGGACGCGCCGAATAGCCATCGGCTGCGCAAGGAAGTGCGCGAGGAACTCGCCCGGCGCGAGATCCCTTCCTTGCAGGCGATCCAGCAATTCGTCGCCGAACATCACCAGCCCAACGCTACGGCCGAGTTGGGCCAGTACATCTCGTTCGCGCTGACGGTGGGCCCTCCTCCGGATTTCGTGCAGCGCAAGCGCGATGTGGAGATCCCCCCGGAAGCGCTGCGGCTGCAGGAGTTCTCCAAGCTGCTGACGCCATTTTACAAGGAAGCGGACATCGCCCGCATATGGCAACGCGCGCAGCCGGAGATCGACGAATATATTGCGCGGTACCATACTCCGGTAACCCAGGCCGTGCTGCAAGTGAACGCCTACTTGCGGCAGCAGACTTCCGGGTTCAAGGGCCGGCATTTTCAGATCTTCATCGAGCTGCTGGCTCCCCCCGGCCAAGTGCAGCGGCGCAGTTACGGATTTGAAGATACGGTCGTGGTGACGCCGTCGGCCGAGCCGCGCTCGTTCGATATTCGCCACGCCTACCTGCATTACCTGCTCGACCCCATGTCAACCCAGAACCAGGAGATCCTGGACCGCAAGAAATTCCTGGCGCGCCACGCACAGCGGGTGGGCCGGCTGGAAGATTCATTCCGCGACGACTTCCTGGCACTGACCACCGAGTCGCTGATCAAGGCGGTGGAATCCCGCCTGGATCACGATCCCGGCGCGATCGAGCGCGCGCTATACCAGGGATTCATCCTGGCGCCGTACTTTTCCGAAGCCCTGCAATTGTATGAAAAGCAGGAACAGTCGATGCTGGTCTACTACCCGGAAATGGTGGGTGCGATCGATCTGAAAACGGAAGAGGCACGGCTTTCCAGAGTCGATTTCAATGCCGGGCCTCCGCGCGCGGCGAAGCCCGTGGCGGCCGCCGAGGCCATGGCCGACGCGGCCGCCGTGCCCGCCGTACCACTGACCGGAGCGGCCAAAACGCTGGACGATGCCGAGCGGCTTTACACCGGGCGCGACCTGGATGCGGCGAAGAAAAAGTACCTGGAAGTATTGGAGCAGACCGACGAAAAGCCCCTCCACGCGGACGCGTATTATGGGTTGGCCCGCATCGCGGCGCTGAACAGGGACCCTGAGACGGCGGTCCGGTTGTTTCAGAGCGCTCTCGATCTTGGGCCGCGGCCGGCCAACAAGGCCTGGGTGCTGGTCTATTTGGGCAAGCTGACTCTGGCGGCCGAAGAGCCCGCGCAGGCGCAGCAGTATTTTATCCGGGCCTTGCAGGTGGAAGGCATTTCAGACATGGCGCGCAAGGAGGCCGAGAATGGCCTGCGGGCCAGTTCCAAGCAATAAATAGAAGGAGCGATTTGGATGAAACGAACGTTTTTGACCGGCGTCCTGGTAATGGCCGCCGCCGTCCCTGGGCTGATGGCACAGTTGAAGCCGAAATCGAACGCCGAAGGCGATGCCGTGCGGGCGCTGTTCGCGGCGCGAGCGCAAAGCCCGGATGCAACCGTCAAGGCCGCCGAGGATCTGCTCGTCAAATTCGCCGATACGGAATATAAAGAGGTTGCTCTGCTTCTGGAAGCCGACGCCTACCAGCAGAAAGGCGACTACGTCAACGCGGAAATTACCAACCAACGGGTGCTGGAAGCTTACCCCAAGAACCCGCAAGCGGGGATGCAGTTGGGCGAATTGATTGTGCAGCACGTGGGCGAAAACGACCTCGACAAGGAGGAACAGCTTTCGAAGGCAGAAAAGACTCTCAACCAGGCGCTGGCAAACATCGACACCAAGCCATACGCCGGTGTTACGGATGCGCAATGGGCGGAGAACAAGAAGTACACGCAGGCAGAAATTCAGAACGATCTGGGCCTGGTAGCGATGAAGCGCAAGAAGTTCGACGCGGCCGTCGCGGAGTTCAAGCTGGCGATCGACGGCGACCCGCAACCTGCCTACCAGGTGCGGCTGGCCTTGGCTTATCAGAAGACCGGAAAGAACGACGAGGCGCTTGCCATCTGCGACAAGCTGCTGGCCGATCCGCAGCTTCAGCCTGCCATCAGGCAGGTCGCGCAGGGCATCAAGACGATGGCAACGGCGGCCAAGGGCGCCGGCGCGAAATAGCCGGCATCGATGCGCGCGGAAGCGGGCACGCTCGAATCGAGTATCAACCACCGGTTCTCGAATCCGGAGCTGCTCGAGCGCGCGCTGACCCACAGCTCGGCGGCCAACGAGTCGCGCACCGGCGCCGGGCCGCCGCTCTGCGACAACGAGCAACTGGAGTTTCTGGGCGATTCGATCCTGGGATTTCTGATTGCCGAGGCGCTCATGCTGCGCCAGCCGGATTCGCACGAGGGCGAGCTCTCGCGGCTCAAGGCGCACCTGGTGAGCGCGGCGCATCTACACGGCGTGGCGCGACGGCTCGACCTGGGCAGTTATCTCGAGTTGGGCCGCAGCGAGGAGATGAGCGGCGGCCGCAGCAAGAAGACGCTGCTGGTAGATGCGCTGGAAGCCGTGATCGCCGCAGTTTACCTGGACGGCGGCATCGACCCGGTGCGCCAGTTCGTCGCCACGCACGTGCTGGACGCGCCTTTTGCCGGCGACGAAGAGGCGGGTACCGACATCCAGCCGGCCATCGCCAACTTCAAAAGCGCCTTGCAGGAGCTGGCGCAGTCGCGCAAGCTGCCGCAGCCGCGGTATGCCATCGTGCGCGAGCGCGGCCCGGAGCACTCTAAGATGTTCACCGTGGAGGTCCGCGTGGGCAAGGATTGGGCCGGCCAGGCCGAAGGCCGCACCAAGAAGATCGCCGCGCAGCGGGCCGCGCGCGGCCTCTTCGACAAGCTGCTGGAAACCAGCGCGGAAGCGCAAGCGGTCGAGGAGTAGCGCTGGCCGACCCGATCCGAGCGCCGGAAGATTACGATCTCGGCTTCGTGTGCAAGGCGTGCGGCAGTTGGTTTAACCACGAGGAAACGAAGGAGTGGGACACCAAGTGGTCCGAGCCGGACGCCGAAGGAGAGCGCTGGCCACTGGAGCTCATTTTCAGGTGCCCATTGTGCGGCGAGGTTCGCAGCTATGTTCCGAATGAAACCGTGCTTCGCGGGATATGGCTCGGAAAGCCGTGAGCCGGAGCGACCGGAGCTTGAATCTCATTATTCGCGCGCGGCGTTGGGCGCGAGTGGAGCTCCGGAGGAGCAAAAGAAGGTAGCCCACGGCGTAAGCCGTCGGGAATGGCGGCGGAGGGGATAGCCCCGGAACGGGGCGTAAGGCGTTATTGCCAGCGCTCTGCCGCCCCGTTCCGGGGCTTGGAGGAGGAGCATCCGGCTTCCGCACGGCTCACGCCGTGGGCTACGTTCTTTCGCCCTTTCGGGCTTACGGCGTCGGCGCGCAACCCTCACGCCCGGCATGCTGGCAAATTCCAAGGTCCAAGGCCCGATCCCCTTCATGTCGCAGCCCGCGCCGCGCGCGAACGGCAAGCTAAAGCATGCCCTACCACGACTGTTAGAGTAGAAGTAATGCGCGCGGGCGGTCTCATGGCGGTCCTCGGGGCCATTTTCGTGGCCGGACAGCCCGTGGCCGCGCAGCGCTTCGCCAGCCTGGCGGGGCATGTGCTCGACACCTCCGGCGGC
>CAWJLI010000174.1:0-10325 GCA_963843095.1 Bryobacterales bacterium | reverse complement strand
GGCATTTCCGGCGCGGTGGTCACCGTTACCAACCAGGAAACCGGGTTTCGCCGCAGCGCGGAATCGGAAATCGGCGGAGGCTACGCGGTGAGTCCGCTCGAAGCGGGCGTCTACAAAATCACCGTGCGCAAGGAGGGATTCCGCACCCTGGTGCGATTCGGCATGGGGCTCGAGGAAGCGCGGGCAGCCGCGGCCGATTTCGTGCTCCCGGTGGGCAGCATCTTCGAGACCGTCACCGTGGAAGGCGCGCCGTCTCCCCTCAAGCGCGAGGACGCCGCACCAGAAACCGGGTTCGATCATGACGAAATCGCCCGCTTGCCGCTCAATGGCGGGGGGCTGTTGCAGCTTCTGGATGCGGCGCCGGGCACCAACGTCACGCCGGCTACGCGCGGGGAAGCCGGGCAATTCACCACCGCCGGCCAGCGGCCCAACACGAACTACTTCACCGTGGATGGGGTCAGCGCCAACAACGGCGTCACCGCTGGCGGCATTCCGGCCCAATCGACCGGCGGAACCTTGCCGCCAGTGAGCGCGTTCGGCAGCCTGGATTCGCTGATCTCTCCCGAGGTGGTGGACGAGTTTTCCATCCGCACTTCCAGCACCGGGGCCGAAATGGGGCGTTTGCCGGGAGCGCAGATCGCCATCACCAGCCAATCCGGCGCCAACCAATGGCACGGCTCGCTCAACTACCAATGGCG
Source organism: Bryobacterales bacterium (assembly GCA_963843095.1). Taxonomy (GTDB): domain Bacteria; phylum Acidobacteriota; class Terriglobia; order Bryobacterales; family Bryobacteraceae; genus Bog-375. The sequence continues at coordinate 9,627 of CAWJLI010000174.1, read as the reverse complement.
CAATGAAGTTCTGGCCGCCAACGACTGGTTCGCGAACCAGGCCAGCCTGGGCGACGGCGCGGCGCGTCTCAACGAGATCAGCCAGACGCTGGGCGGGCCGGTCCACGCCAACCGCACCTTCCTGTTCCTCTCCTTCCAGCACCTGGAGCTGACGCAACCCTATGTGTGGAACCAGCCCGTGCCGTCGATGGCCGCGCGCCAGACGGCTGCCCCGTGGGCCCAAGCCGTGCTCGGTATTTTCCCCGCTCCGAACCGGGGCGCGCTAGCCGCTGGCATCGGAGATTGGGCGGGCCGCTCCGAGCAACCAGCGGCTCTGACCGCCGGCAGCGCGCGCATCGACCAGGCCATCGGCTCCCGCGTTTCGCTGTTCGGCCGTTACAGCGACGCGCCCTCGGAGAATCAGTTCGGCGCTTTCCAGGTCAACCGCATCGACCTGCGGTTCCAGAGCCTCACCCTGGGATTGACGGCCCATCCCACCGCGCGCACCATCCTTACCGTGCGCGCCAACGAGAGCCAGTCCAGCGCGTACTCGTTATGGAACGGCGGCGGCGGCGCCACCGGGCCGGGGTGCCAGTTGCAGCCGCTCACCACCACCTTCCTGTTCGTCACCGAAGACTGCGATTACCTGGTGCGGTTCACCATCGGCGGAATCGGCCAATTGGTCTCCGGAGAGGAAGGCACCCGCCGCCAACGGCAGTTTCAAACCACCGGATCGCTCGCGTTCCATCTCGCCCGCCACGACGTGCAAGTGGGCGCGGATTACCGGCGCGTCCTCGCCATCCGCCGCGACGCCACCGGGTCGCTGGGCGTGATTGCCGACAACGTCGCCGGATTGGCAACCGCGCAAAACCTGTGGGTCGCGACGAACGCGCCGGTGGAGGAATCGGCCGGCGTGACGGAGCTGTCACTGTGGATTCAGGATGCATGGCGCGTCTCCTCGCGGTTTACTCTCACCGCGGGCCTGCGTTGGGAATTCAGTCCCGCGCCGGTTCCCGACGGCGCAACCAAGTTCTACGACTACGCAGCCGGAGAAGTATTTCCGTTTTCGTATATCTCCACTCTGTGTTGCCCTCGCACAACCTCGCTGTGGCCGACTTCCTACCGGGACTTCGCGCCGCGCCTGGGTTTCGCCTGGCGCCTTACCGGGGACGGCAAGACCGTCCTTCGTGCCGGCGGCGGCCTGTATTACGACTCGAGCATGAGCATCGCCGCCGATTCCATCAACGGCGGACCGCTGAGCGTGGAAAGCTACACCGGCTATGCCGGGCTGTATGCCTTCGAACTCAGTTACGCGTTTCTGCCCAACCTGCGCTTGCCGGCCGCCGCCCAGTGGAACGTGTCGCTGGAGCGCGGACTGGGAGCGCACGACATCGTCTCGGCGGGATATGTCGGCTCCGCCGGCTACGATCTGATTCGCCGGGAAGTGGGCGGCACCGGCAGTTCCACCGGTTCCTGGATTGCGCTGACCACCAACGACGGCCACTCCGCATACAACGCCCTCGAAGCGCAGTACCGGCGGCGTTTCACGGGCGGCTGGAACGCCCTCGTATCGTACACCTGGTCGCACGCCATCGACAACGCTTCGAGCGATGCGTTCCTGTCCTGGGCCGGTCCCTCCACGCCTAGCGACCGGGGAGCATCCGATTTCGATCTGCGCCAGTCCTTCACCACCACGCTGAGCTATACCGTTCCACAGCGGGCACAGGAAAAGGGCTGGCGGCGGCTGGTGGGAGGATGGTCGGTGAACGCGATTTTGCGCGCGCACAGCGGTTTCCCGATCACGGTACTCGAGAGCGAGGAGTACAACGGCATTACCCTGACCAACGCCTTTCGTCCGCTGCTGCTGCTCGGCCAGCCGCTATGGCAGAGCGACCCGAACGCGCCCGGCGGCCGCCGTCTGAACCCGGCCGCGTTCCTGGCGATGCCGGCCGGCCAGCAGGGCGATCTGGGCCGCAACGCGATCGACGGGTTCGGCATGGCGCAACTAGATATGGCGGTCAGCCGCGATTTCCCCATCCGAGAGAAGCTTGCGCTGCAATTGCGCGTTGACGCATTCAACGCGCTGAACCATCCGAATTTCGCCGACCCGGTACGCTACCTGGACAACCCGCTGTTCGGCCAATCGGCGTCCATGCTGAACATGATGCTAGGCACCGGCAGCCCCGGCAGCGGCTTATCGCCACTGCTCGGAACCGGCGGCCCACGCATGTTTCAACTGGGCTTGCGTTTGCACTTCTGAGAAAAGTAGGACTATCGCCCTTCGCGACCGTGGAGGCCCCGCACGGCCCTATGGCTCGACGATCAGCGCATCCACGTCGATGTAACTGGCAGTAGCCGCGGGGCTATGGCGGCCGGTCGCGCGGATCGCCAGTTCGTGGCGTCCGGGCGCCAGGCAGCAAAAGGTAACCCGGCTCTGCCATTCGATGCGCGGCGAATACAGATCGACCAAGCCGCGCGTGACGCCATCGATGGCGATCTCGGCGATGCCGCGGTTCCAGGCCTTGGTATAGACATAAGTCAGCGAACGGCCTTCGAAAGCGAAGCCGGCTTCCGCGCCCGGCTCGAGTGTGTAGGTGAGCGTGCCGGACATGGCGTTGGTGCTCGAATATGTCGTCCTCGATCCAATCGCCGCGAAAACGGATGCGAGGGTCGAAGTCGTCATACGTCCCGGCGGGGCACGTTACGAGCGGCCGCCTCGCCATGCGTTCCCGGAGCGCGGCTTCGCTGGCCGATTCGCAAGCGGGGTCCAGCACAACCAGGGAGTAGGCGCCGAACGCACGATCTTCGATTGTGCAGTAACTGAGCAATTGCCAAAGAGCGGCGGGTTGAATGCGCTTGGCCGGCGTCTCGCGCGTCACGAAATAGCGGATGTGCCACTTCTCCATCAGGCGGATCATGGCGGGCAGAGTGCGGGTGGCGAAGATCGAGGTCTGCAACGGCAACTCGTGCCATTCATATTCGTGGGCATCGCCCGCCAGGTCGGCGATGTTGTTTTCCCGGGTGAGCAGGACCGCGCTCGCCGGGTACCGGCCAGCGGCGTAGCGCGCGACTGCGCGGAACGGTACTTCGCCCACGGCACGCGGGGCGCGCATCCACTGGAACGGCTGGTCCAGGTAGAACTCCTTGTGCGACCAGGACGATGAAGGCAGAAACCAAACACCCATCGCGGCGGCACAGGCGACCAGCGCAATCGCCGCGCGGTAGAGCCGCGCGTGACGGTCGCGTGTCCAGGCCAGCACGGCGGCAAACGCGGCGATCCACAACGGCAGCGATGCATAGAGGTATCGGGCGTTGGGCTGCGCCCGCAGCACCACCACAGAGGACGCCAGCGCCACCACGGCGGCGCTCGCGGCGGCCCGGTTCCGCACCGCCCAAACGCCGGCCAGAACCAGCGGGATCAGGAGCAGGTATTGAAATCCGAACGAGCCCTCCTGCCCTTCGTAATAGCGGTGCGTGTGAAAGGTGAGGTCGAAAAGCGTGCGAAGCTGCAACGGCGCGTGAAAGCGCAAATCGGTGACGATGGCGGTCGGCGGCGCCAGCGAGTGGGGAAAGAGCTTACCCAGATAGGGGAAAAACGGATCGCCGGTTTTCCGCCAGGCGATGAAATAGGGCGGCAGCGCCGCTACCGCCGCCAGCGCCGCAGCCAGCCAACCGGCGCCGGCGCGGCCGCGGGCTCGTTGCGTAATGACCGTATCGACCGCTCCCTGACGGTCGCGGCTCCGATCGCGGCGCGCCTCCCAGATAAAGAACGGCAGCGCCGGCGCGACGAAAGCGAATGCGCCGAACTTGGTGGAGAGCGCCGAACCGGCCAGAATCGCGCCCGCGAAAAGGAACCGGGGGTTGCCGCTTTCGGCGTAGCGCCAGAGCGCCACCATCATTCCCAGAACCAGGGCCGCCAGCAGGTTCTCGATGAATAACGAACCGGTCACCAGTTCGACCAGCGGCGTGGCGGCGAATAGCGCGACCAGCAGCCAGGCCGCCGGGCGGCCCAGCCAGCGGCGAACGGCGCCGTAGAGCAGACCTTCGATCGCGAGCAGCCACGCCAGATTGAGCAGCCGCGCCGCCATTTCGCCGCCCAGCAAGTAGACGATCGCAAACCCAAGGTCGGCGCCCATCGGCATCACCGACCAGAGCAGGCGCGTGGGCTGGATGGTGAACGCGTGGTGCGCGGCGATGTTGGCGGGAATGGCCAGGTGCATCCCCAGGGCATCGGCGCCGTTCTCCGGTTTCAGCGTCACCAGCCAGTGCATGCCGAGAATGAAAAACAGAAACGCCAGCGCGAAACGTTCCGCCGCAGCGCCGCGCGCCGCCGTGCGAATCGCGGCGGCCACCGTTCGACCTCTGCGCAGCACGCCGCGCCAGCCGAGCGCCACCGGCGCCGCCAGCACGGCAATCCACACCGCCGGATAGTGTACCGGCAAGCGGGCCGTGAGATACATCGCGAAGACGAATAGCGAGCCGCCGAGAAGGGTGGCCAGAAGCTGCGTCTCGATCGTTTCTTCGCGCGGCCGCAGCAGCGCGCAGCCCAGCGTACACGCCGAGATCAGAAACAAAACCGGAGCCAGCACCGCCAAAGGACCGGCGGCCAGTGCGCTCAACACCAGTCCGCCCGCTACTACCAGCGGCAGGAACAACCACGGCACAAAAACCAATACCGGCAATCCAAGCAACAGGCAGGCGGCGGTGTAATTCGCCAGGTGTTCCAGACCGAGCGGCTGCCAGATCTCCTGCGCGAACAGGTCGCCAGTGGCGAAGCCGTAGATTTCCATGCCCACCAGCGCCGCCGCCAGCGCGGCCAGCAGCCAGCCCAACCACGCGCGTCCGGCGGGCTGGTCGCTGCCGTTTTCCAGCCGGCCCCTCCGGAAGATGAAGCCGCGCAGCACCACGAAATTCCCGAAAAACAAAATCGTCTCGACGATCAGCTTGGCGGGCACCGCGCCGATACCCAGCCAGGCGACCAACCCGCGAATCCCGGCGTAGGATGCCGCGCCGCTTGCCAGCAGCAGCCCCAGGTATTTCGGCAACACTTGCCGGTGGCTCCGCTGGCTGTGAAAGACGGGCCGCCGCACGGCTCCGTACTGAAACGCCGCCGCCAGCGCGCGGCTGAGGGCCTGCGAGCCCAGTATGTGGCCGGTCGAATGATAGGCGAAATAGAAAATCAGATTGTCGAGCGCCGCCGTGATCAGGGACACCGAAGCGAACCGCAGCAGCACGAAGTAGATCTTCATCGAATCGACGACGGGGCTGAAATGCGACTGCGGATTCCCGGCTTGGTAAATGGTGCGGATGGGCTGCTCGACGATGCGCACCTGAGCGCGGTGCGCGGCCATCAGCATTTCCAACTCGAACTCGTAGCCGTTGGCCGCGATGGAGAGCAATTGCGCCGCGAGCGCCGCCGGAACGCCGCGCAGGCCGGTCTGCGTGTCGGCCAGCTTGCTTCCGATGGCGGCGCGCAGCACGCCGCGGGTCAGCAGGTTGCCGAAACGGCTGCGCCACGGGACCTCGCCCGAAAAAGTGCGCGCGCCCAGCACCAGCGCATCCGGCTCCGCCAGCAGAGTTTCGGCGATGCGGAGGATGTCCGCGGCGTCGTGCTGGCCGTCGGCATCGGCGGTGACCACGCCCGTCAGGCCGGGAAACGTGGCCAATGCATACCGTATCCCGCTCTTAAGCGCCGCGCCCTTGCCCTGGTTGCCGGCGTGCCGAACCAGGTGGACTCCGGGGAGCGCGGAGGATTGCGCAAACAAATCCCCGTACGCGGCGCCGCTGCCGTCGTCGACCAGAACAATGGCAGTAACCGCCCTTGCGGCCAGGGCCCGCACCAGATCGAGCAACTCGGCGCCGGGACGGTAAGCCGGTATGATCACCGCGTAAGCAATGCCGTCCGTCATGTCGTGCGCGGGAGTGCTGCCATAAGCGCCAGTGTGGCTCTCCTTATTAAAGCATTCGAGCACCCGACCGCGCGCACCTGCTTGGCTCCGGTCCGGTCAGCGGGGATCAGCCGCCTTCATTGGGCCGTCCGGTTCAAGCGGAGCGCGATGCCGTCCTGAAACGCGGGCGTCTGTAAGGTCAATGGGCCGCCGCGGTGACGGAACTTTTCCGCTCGCTCGACGCTGCCGGTCTGGGTGTTGATCCAGTCTCCGGAGTACGCGCCAGCAGGCAGATCGAGCGTCACCGCAATCGGACCGCTCCCGTCGAAATACATCGCGTACAGGCGCCCCGGAACCGACAGAGCGCGCGCGTAAGCGCCCGCGGCATGTCGGACCACGGTGGTGTCCGGCGCCAGATCCACCAGCGGCAGAGAGCGGAGAAACTCGCTCAAGATGCGAAGCTGGCGGCGCAGTTGGGGGCTGCCGCCGCCGGGACCGTTGGCCTCGGTGTCGCTGCCATCTTCATGCCCGGCCGTGAAGGAGTAATCCAGGTTGTCGAACACGCTTCCGCCCGCCAGCAGGAAATTCCACGCCTGCCGCCGGTACACCGCATCCGCGTTGCCGCGAAAGCCCGTCTCGTCGCAGGATAGGGCCACGCCCAGGCCGTAGTTCAGCGCCACCGCGGCCGGGTAAGCATAGTGAAAGTTGATGATGCTCACGCCGGGCGCCACGGCGCGCACCGGGAAACCGAAGTTGCTGTAGTTCTGCGCGACCAGGTGCTTGTTCGGCAGCGTCGCCTCTTCGCTCGCAATCCACCCCGCCACCTGGGCCTGCCAGGCCATCGACGCCTGGTCGGCCACGTCGATCGAGTTCGGGTACCGGTCGCGATCCGGCAGCGTCAGGTACGGGTTCACCACGTCGGCCAGCACCGTGCGGTCCGACCACGGTTCGTTCTGGATCTCGAAAATCACGTTGTCGAACCCGTTGGCTTCGTGTACCAGTTTGCGCGTGTACCGTTCCTGGTGCGCCAGAATATTGCCATTGTCCAGCGTGTGGAGTTTTTTCCAATCGATGCCGCTGGTCGCGTTCACGTTGCTAGCCGGGTTGAACGGGCTCAGCCCCCAGTGCGCCTCCACATAGTGCGAAGTAAACAGCGTCACTTCCACCACAATGCCGAGCCGCGACGCCTCGGCGAGAAAATCGTGGAACCGTGCAAAGTATTCCGGATTCCAGCGTTCGAGGTCGAACTTGTTTCCGCCTCCCGCGTATCCGGGCGCGTCGCTGCGCGCCCACGGCGCAATGAACCGCCCGGGGCCGGGCGCCAGGTTGTTGCGATGAATCCCGAACGACACCGCGGGCACTTCCACGTAGGTGCCGCCGAAGATGCGCGTGTAGTTCATACCATCCGACGCAAGCGCCGCCAGGTAGCGTTTGTAGTCGATTTCGCCGTTGATTACGCTGCCGTAGTGTTCGCCGCTCGAGACCAGCGCGACCGCGCTCGCGCGAAAAAGAAAGTAGTGTGGATTCTTCGGATGGAGCCGGATCGGCTCCGTTGCCGCCAACCGGAAAAGAACCGCGCCCAACAGCGCCGCCGTTTTGAGAGTGCGCATCATGACCCGAAAATTATATCCTGATGACTGACATGCCTGTCGTCATCTCCATGCTTCGCGCCGTCAACGTTGGCGGCCACAACAAGATCAAGATGGACGCGCTGCGCGATCTCTGCGCGTCTCTCAAGCTGCGCGACCCGCAAACGTACGTGCAAAGCGGCAACGTGGTTTTCTTCGCCGAAGATCGGGATCTCGTGGCGCTGGGCCGCCGGATCGAGCAGGCCATCGAGCGCAAGTTCGGCATTCGCCCGGATGTCATCCTCCGCACGGCTGCCGAACTGAGAGACGTGATTGCGAGAAACCCCTTCGCATCGCGCCCCGGCATCGAGCCCGGCAAGCTCCTGGTTACCTTCCTCGCCCGCCATCCCAGCGCCGAAGTGCGATCCAAGCTTCTCGCCATCAAAACCGATCCCGAGGAACTGCGCATCGATGGCCGCGAGCTGTACACCTATTTCCCCAATGGCATGGGCCGACCGAAGCTGTCCTGGCCGCTGGTGGAACGCACGCTGGCCATACCCGGAACCGGCCGGAACTGGAACACCGTCAACAGACTACTCGAAATGGCCGAGAGCCAGGAGGCAATTGCGAAAGAAGAATGAGGGCCACGGAGAAACACGGGTAAACGCTGATAAGGTTCGTGTTTTTGTGCGTGTTCATCTGTGTTCATCGGCGGCTCAAAATCGGAGTACCCGGGAACATCTCGATCCTCGCCGGTGTCTACAGGTAGATGTTGCGTTCTGTCCTCGTAATTTCGCTCGCGGCGCTGCTGGTCATTGGGTGCATGGCCCAGGCGCCTCGGATGCCGGACCTCGAGGCCCAGCGCTCGGCAATGCACAAACTCAGTTTCCTGATTGGAAAGTGGACGGGTGAGGCTTACGTTCATCGCCGGCCGGGTGAGACGGTCGAACTGGTCCAGACCGAGGAGACCCAATACAAGCTCGATGGGCTGGTCCTCATGATCGAAGGCGTCGGGCGGGTGAAATCGGATGACAAGCTCGCTCTCCAGGCGCTTGGTATGATTTCCTACGACGACGAGAAAGCGGCGTACACGATGCGCGCTTTCAATGACGGCCGCTGGCTGGAGACGGAGATCAAACTGGCCGAAGGCGGACAGGGAATCACCTGGGGATTCTCCTTTGGCGAGATCAGGACCAGCTCGGTGCTGCGCATCAACGAAAAGGGTGAGTGGACGGAACTCGCCGAAATCACCATCGGTTCCCAGCCGCCGCGAAAGCTCATGGAGCTGACCGTGAGGCGACAGGAGTGACGCGGCGCACCGACGGCGTTGCAGCCTTCCCCTACAACTGGTCCTCCACCAGGAACTGCTCGTACTTGCCATCGGCCAGCAGGTAAATGTTCAACGACACCGTTTTCCTGGCGAACCGGGCGCGATAGCCGCGGTGGATCATGCCGCCGCGCAGGCCCTCGGAAACCGCGGTTACCGACTGCAACTTTCCCAGCGCCCCGAGCGATGTCTTGCAATCGCGCAGCGCGGCTTCGCCGAAATAACCGTTGGCGTTTTCGGTGAACAGCGCGCGGTCGATCTTGCCTTTTTGCAATGCCGCCAAGATGGCCCGCACCTGGGCGGTGTCTTTGTCCAAGAACCCCTTCCGCTCGGGAACGAAAACCAGCGTGGCGATCTGCCGCGACAGCGGTCCCACCATGTTGACCACATCCTGGTTCGAAAGCACCACGACCGCGCCTTGGCGCGTCGGGAAAACGGTATTGGAAGAGATGAACCCGGAGACCTCTCCGCTGTGCTCGAACGCGGGCATATCATCGATCTCGCCCACCGCCAGGCCCAGCGCATAGTGCGTCGAGTCGCCGTTCGTCAGTTTGACTTCGCGCGTCAGCTCGTCCCACGAGCGCGTTGAAAGAATCTTACGGCCGAGAAACGCAATGTCCCACTTCGCCAGGTCCGTGGGCGTCATCGCCAGTTCGCCGGCACCGTAATACCAACCGGCGGCTTCGCGCCGGGTCGGCCGTGGCGGTCCCACCGCGTAGCGCGTGTACGCGGTGGCATCGGCCGGCTGCCCCGGCGGCCAAGCGGAAGCCGACTGCATGTCGAGCGGCGCGAAGATTTTCTCGCGCAGGAATTCCACCAGCGAACGGCCCAGCAATACGCAACTGTTACGGTACGCCAACATAAC
>CAWJLI010000173.1:0-10231 GCA_963843095.1 Bryobacterales bacterium | reverse complement strand
AAGTGGGCCGCCCCCGAGATTCCGGTTGGATACCTGATTCTTGGCGCGTATGCGCTGGACGTCGTGTGGTGTGTTTTTGCCGCCGCTGGAGTCGAACCTTACCCCAAGGCGGGTGTCGTCGGGGCTCCCGCGGTTTGGGACCACAGTCTGTTCATGGCGACGGTCTGGTCGGTGCTCGCTGGCCTGATCGCCGCATGGATCGGACGCAAGACCCGTACCGGCGTAGTTTTCGGACTCGTTGTTTTCAGCCATTGGGTCGTGGACTTCATTACCCATCCGATGACTGCCGTGTTTCCGCCGGATAGGGGACTGCCGCTGCTGTTTAGCGGATCGCCACTGGTTGGGCTCGGCATGTATCGCACGATGACGGGGGTCTACGTGGGCGAGTTCGGGACTCTCGCGCTGGGAATCATCATTTACGTCCTCGCGCGAAAAAGACTCACGCGAATAAAGACACTCGCCGCACAAGCATAGTCGCCGCTGCCATCAAGATGCCGCGGTGTTGGCCGCGCAGCCGGATCGTGCGCCCAGCGCGAACCTACACCTTGAAATCCCACTCCTTGCGGTAAGGGGTGTCGACAAGAGTGTTGGCAGCGTCGTCGTTGGTGAACTTCATGGCTTTCGAGTCCCAGTCGAGGACTTTGGCCTCGTGCCGGTCGCGGGCACCGCCCGCAGCTCCAGCGGATCCGGTTGCGCCGGCGGGCGGCGCGACGGGCATGGAGTGCCGGCGCTGAGCCAGTGTCCCCAGCAGGGCGAACTCCGTGAGCCCGCAGGCGAATTCGATGGGCGTGATCGACTTCTTGCCGGCTTTGCACATACGCACCCACTCGGTATAGTGATCTGGCTTTTCGCAGCGCGCCAAGGTCGGCGGGGGCTGCTGAAAATCGTGAAACCGGCTCTCCGGCAACAGCCAGCCGCCCGGCAGGCCGCGCACCCGCTGGCCGGGCCGCGGCTGAGTTCCGAACGGCAGCCACGGATTGCCGCCGTAGAAAGCGGAAATCTGAATGCCCTTGTCACCCACGAACATGATGCCGCTGCCGGGCATAGGCACATCCCGCGGCATGCTGGCGGGCCGCGGCGGGGCCAGGCCGCCGTCGTAAAAGAACACCATCATCTCGGGAAACTTGTTTCGGGCCGGGATGTGCCACTGAACGGTGTTGGCGATGCTCATGCACTCGGCGTTGTCCACGCGGCCTGCCAACGAGAAAGCCTGGCAACCCACGCCGACCACCCAATCGGGGGCGCCCATCTCGATCTCGTCGTGAAACATCTGGAGCGTATGGCAGCCGAAATCGCCTACCGTTCCGGTGCCGAAGTCCCACCACGGGCGCCAGTTACCGTAGTGGTAAGTCTTGTGATAAGGACGCGCCGGAGACGGGCCACACCACGCATCCCAGTTCATGCCCTCGGGCGGCGTCTGGACCTCGGTCGGACGCGCCAACCCACTCGGGCTGTAAGTGCCGGTCCAAATATGCACTTCGTGAATCGGGCCGATGGCGCCGGTGAGCAATAACTCGGTCGTAGCTCGGGCGTAGCTGGTGCGCGAATCCTGAATGCTTGCCTTGGTGGTTGCCTTGGAAGCGAGACAGGCGGCCTTGACCTGCCGGGCCTCGGCTATCGTGTGCGTGATCGGTTTGGCGCAATAGATATGCTTGTTCATCGCCAGGCCGGCCAGCACCAGGTGAGAGTGCCAGTGATCCGGCGTGGCGACGATCAGGGCATCGAAGTTCTTCTGCTCCTTGTCGAACATTTGCCGGAAATCCCGGTAGCTCCGGGCGTTCGGATAAGTCTTGAATACCGGTGCGGCAAACTCGTAGTCGAGATCGCACAAGGCGACGATGTTTTCGTCCTTGCAGCCGTTCAAGTAATTCTTCCCCATGCCGCCGACGCCGACCGCGGCGATCGCCAGCTTGTCACTGGGCGCCTGATAGCCAGCGCCACCCAGGACATGACGGGGAACAATCAGAGGTGCGAGGCTGGCGGCAATCGCCGCGCGCCGGGACAGCGCGCCTTTGCTTGATTCCTTGGAATCCATCTGAGGTCTCCTTTTCAACTCGGTTCAATGTCTCATCGGTTCGGGCCGCAGCAGGTTGCTTTGCGCCGGCAGCGCGCTTCCGGCATGCGGCTGCGGCGAAGCACGGTTACCGGTTCGTCGGCGCGGGCGGCGGTCCGCCACGCCCGCCGCGTCCGGACATGGGCACCTGCGGGGTCGGCTGAAGGTCCGAAGCCAACGGAGTAGATAACGGTTCCAGCGGGTGGACATAGATGTTGCGGAACGCCACTGCCCCGTGATCGCCCTGGAGCATGATCGGATTTATGGGGCCTTCTGGAATCTTCATCGCAGCCACCGTCGGGCCCAGCCGCTCCACGTTCTCGTGAATCACCTGGCCGTTGTGTAAGATCCGGATAAACTTCGCGTTGGCGATTTTCTTGCCCGATGCGTCGAATCGCGGTGCCTGGAACCAGAAGTGGAACGACTGCCACTGCCCCGGGGGCCGGTCCGCGCGCGCCTTGGGCCCGATGCCGCCGTCTTGGCCGTCGATCGGGCCGCCGCCGTAGTGGTACATGGCGCCGCATTGATCCGTTAGCAACTGGGGCACGAACCCCCAGCTATCCCAGACCTGTGTCTCATAGAGTCCGTCTATGTAAACGCCGGAGTTGGAGTGCGCCGCAACCATGAACTCGACATACAGTTCAATGTCTCCGAACTTTTCGGTGGTGTAAAGGTTGGAGGCGTTTCCCTTGGGGTCCACGCCCGTGTTCACGATGCGATCGCCCGGCTCGGGCAGGGCGGTCAAGGTGGCCGGGTTGGCGGTGCCGCCCCAGATCACGCCTTTGGTGACCACCCACTGGCCCTTCTTCGTCGAATCGACGAGTTCCCAGCCGTCGAGGTTTTTGCCGTTCAGCAGAGGCTTCCACCCGCTCTGGGTGAGAAACGGTGGATCGCCGTGATCGCTTCCATCGTTCAACGTAGGAAGGTCCGCGGCCGCCAGCAGATAAACAAAAGCGCCGGCCGTGAGCAACGCCGCGCCAATCGGAAAACTCTTCACGCACGTCTCCTTGTAATTGCGATAAACTCAGTCCGAATCTCTAAATCAACTATAGCTCCAGTCGGCCGAATTCGATCCGCCGGCCGTACCGTTGCGGCGGCGGAACGTTAGTTGAAGAAGGAGTGTGTCCGTATGACGACGAAAAGGCCCGGTGAAGCCTTGCAAGAAACCGTGTCGCGGCGAGCCGTCGTGGCCGCCAGCCTGGCGCCGCTGATTCTTCCCCGTCATGTGTTGGGAGGCCGCGGCTACCAGGCTCCCAGCGACACACTAGCCATCGCCGCGGTGGGCGTCGGCGGCATGGGCCAAAACTACCTGGCCGGCTGCAAAACGGAGAAGATCGTAGCCCTGTGCGATCTCGACCACAATTATGCGGCGAAGGTTTTCGAAACTTATCCGGGCGCCCGCCGCTACCACGACTACCGGGAGATGTTCGATAAGGAGCAGAAGAACTTCGACGCTCTCATCATCGCCACCCCGGACCACATGCACGCCATCCTGCTGATGGCGGCGATCCAGATGAAGAAGCACATCTACTGCGCCAAGCCGATTGCCCACTCGATCGGCGAGGTCCGGAAGGTGCGGGAAGCTTTGCTTGCCTCCCAAGGGATCGTCACCAAGGCCAGCATTCAGGATTCCCGTACCGACTACGCACGCAGCACCACGGAAATACTGAATACCGGAGTGCTCGGCCCCATCCGGGAAATTCACATTTGGACGTTCCACCCGATTTACCCTGCCGGACTGGTGCGCCCCACGGAAGCGCAGACGCCGCCGCCGGGGATGGATTGGGATATGTGGATTGGCCCGGCGCCCTACCGGCCCTATCATCGGGCCTATCATCCGGCCAACTGGAGGGCATGGTGGGATTTCGGCACCGCGGATGTGGGCGACATGGGCTGCCACACCTTGCACACGTATTTCGAGGAACTGCGGCTCCAGGCGCCCTCCGTGATTTACGGCTACCGATCGACTCGCTACGACGACATCAGCAAGCCGGCCCCCACTCCGGAGACCGAAGGCGCGGCCAACATGGTTCTGTGGGAATACCCGGCGAGGGGTGACATGCCCGCCCTGAAAATGCATTACTACGATGGCGGCATGAAACCGTTCCGGCCGGCGGAGCTCGACCGCAACATCCCTCTGCCTCACGAAGGTGTTCTGTTCATCGGGGACAACGGTAAGTTGATGACCAGTTACTACGGCGGAAACCCATTCGCGCCTTTCGGCCGGCCCGCTGCCGCCGGCACGCCGCGTGCGCTCGCCGGCGGCCTGCTGCTGCCCGCCGCCAAGTTCCAGGACTTTCCGCAACCGCCCAAGACCCTTCCCCGTTGTGAACGGCCAGATCATTACACCGAGTGGATCCGTTGCTGCAAGAATGGTGCGCCAACGGCGCTGCCCATCGATTTCGCCTGCCAGCTCACCGAAGTGGCCTTGCTGGGCACGCTCGCCTTGCGCACGGAAAAGTTGCTGGAATGGGACTCCGCGTCCATGCGCGTCACTAACGATGCCGGGGCGAACCAGCTCGTGTTCCCGCCGTATCGCAGCGGATGGAAACTGTAAGCTGCCAAGCGCTTCACTGGCAGACTTGCCGTTATCGGTAGTCGGCGCGGCCCCGTCGCTACTCGAAGCGATACGCCGCATACGTGCGCGGCATCTGCAAGACTTCGAAGACGGTCGCATCGCCGTCCACATAGCCGCGCAACCGATCGCCGGAGCGCAAGTCGAACAGTTTGGCGGAGGCCTTCTTGACGACAATCTTGTAGCGCACCGGGCCGGGCTGATAGCTCCGGGTGACGAACGTGTTGTTGTCGTACGTAAACAGGCAGATCTGGCTGGGAGCGTCCAGGTATACCGGAATCTCCCGCATCAGGTCCCGGCGGATTTGCGAAAGCACCTCCTGCGGAAGCTGATAGAGATCGCTCGAGTTCTCCGGTATGGTCAGGACGTAAAACCTGCCCTTGGCCAGTCCCCTGGCGCGCAGCAAAACCGGGTAACGGCTGGCGTCTTTGTAGATCGCCTGGATGATCTCCTCGCTATCCACCAGCCCGTACGCGAGTTGTGGAAGCACAATGTCGCTCTGCGAATAGTAATAGTTGGCCGGCTCCTCGTCCATGATCCGCCGGAACGTGAACTTGTTCGCGATCACGTTGCGGCCGGTGTACTCCACTTCCGCGACCCTTTCGATGCCTTTGCCTTCCAGCGCCTGGAGCAGCCCGGTGGTGATCACGACGGTTTTGTCGGCGTTAAGGTGTTTCCAGATCTTGTCCACGATCTGCGGGTCGAACTTGGCATGTTCGGTGAGCAGGATCGTGTCGCGATCCTCTGGAAACTCGGGGTACAGATCCATCGGGATGCCGATCATCCC
The DNA here is from genome assembly GCA_963843095.1 of Bryobacterales bacterium. Taxonomy (GTDB): domain Bacteria; phylum Acidobacteriota; class Terriglobia; order Bryobacterales; family Bryobacteraceae; genus Bog-375. The sequence goes on along the minus strand of CAWJLI010000173.1, from coordinate 4,816 downwards.
GATGTAGTTGTGAAGGTACATTTCGCCGGAAGAATGATAGGGTTTGTAACTGGCCACGCCGTACGGTTGACCCAGTTTGCTCAGGAACGAATCCAGCTTCTCGTAAGCGTCGCCAGCCACGGCCCCGAGGATGCTCGTGACTTTTGCCGGTCCGTTACTCTGCGGGATGGATTCGAGCAACCCTCCCCAGCTCCAGATGGTGATCTCTTTCGGTCTGGCGAACAGCGTGTCCTCGAGTTGCTCCGCAAAGCGGTTGAGCGTCTGGCGTTGCCCGGGGTCCACCCAGCCGCCGCCGAACTTGCCCGGCTTGATGTGCTCGAAGTAACGCATCAATCCGTAGCTCTGATACGGCTGGAGATGTTGCACCGTGTTCTCCGCGTCCCTGGTCTCCGTACCGGCGTAGATCATATCGAAGACCTTTGGCTGCGCCTCCAGGTTGTAGCCGGAGAACTGGTATTGCTCGTACCAGTTTGGCGGTTTGAAGATGAGATTGATTTTGGGGTTCACGGCTTTCGCGTTCTTCACCACCAGGTTCTCGCCGACTTCCTTCATGACGGCCAGGCGGAACTCGGTCCAACTCCGGTTCCCCCTGGCCCGCTGGCAGAGGTCGCAGCGGCAGTTATACATGAACAGGTCGTCGAAGATGAGTTCGTCGAAGATGCCGGCGTTGAAGGCTACCAGCTTGCGGAAGCGCTCGCGGTGCTGCCGGATTGGACCAGCAGAAGGAGCGTATCCCGTCGCCCGGCGCTCCCAGAACCGCCATGATGCCGCCGGAGGTTCGGATACCCTTGCTCTCGAAGAACTGCTTGACCTTTCGGACATCGGCCTCGCCGATCTCCTGGTCCGAGCGGTAGGTCTCCAGCCAGACCTTGTTGAACTTGATGTGAGCATGCACGACGTCGAAGCTGTCCTGCATGAATTTCGGATCGGCCGCCATGCGCCGCATGTCGTCGATGGCGACGTAGATGGCGCTGTTGAAATTCTGGTAATGGTCCGCCGTCTGGGCATAGGCGGCGGGGCCACCACAGGCGAACGCGATGACCAAGGCTCCGGCTGCGATCGTTTTGAATTGCGGTTTTGTGATTCTCATGTTTTGCTCTCTCCGCGAGCCCCGCTCGGCCATATTCGGGAGACATCGGCCCGGTACAAGTCGCCCTCGGGGCTACCTTGCGACCGTGGCACCTCCCGCCGTCAAGCCTAACACTGTGACACGGACGGTGATCGTTTGGGATTCGGGGTTTACCCCCGAGGTTGGCGTAGAGCCGAGTAGTTCGGGTAGAGCCTACGACTATTCTCTTGGTGGTGCGGATGAGAGGACTTGAACCTCCACGGAGTTGCCCCCACTAGAACCTGAATCTAGCGCGTCTGCCAATTCCGCCACATCCGCACATGGGCGGGAAACTTCATTTTTTCAGACCGCGCGCCCAGAGTCAACTTCGCGAACGCGGGCGTGTGTTCGGACGCCGAAGGGACAACTCGAAACCGGCGTTGACCGCTCTTCGCCCCGCGCACTCTTGTTTTGCGTGCTACGCTCAAGACTCTTCCCTCAATGCCCGGTTTTGACGCGATTCTTTTCGATTTTGACGGCGTGCTGGCCGACACCGAACCGGTTCACTGGGCGTGCTGGGCCGAGGTGCTGAAGCCGTTCGGCATCGCGCTCGCGTGGGACTACTACCGCGATCACGGCATCGGCATCGACGACAAGGAGATGTTGCGCGTGCTGGCCGGGCTCGCCAATCCCCCGCTCGACTGGCGTACGCTGTTCGCCGAATATCCCAGGAAGAAGGAGCTGTTCCGCCGCCGCGTGCTCGACCATCCGCCCTTCGAGCCGGCGCTCGATGCCTTCCTCGAAAACCTGCACCGCACTTACCGATTGGCGGTTGTGACGTCGAGCGCGCGTGGTGAAATCGATCCTCTGCTCGTCCGCGGCGGTTTACGGCATCACTTCGACGCGCTGGTCGGCGCGGAGGATGTGATCCACTACAAGCCCGATCCGGAACCGTATCGCAAGGCCGCCGAACTGCTGGGCGCTCGCACGCCGTTGGTCGTGGAGGATTCCGCGGCCGGCTTGGCCAGTGGGCGCGCCGCCGGTTTTGCGGTGCTCGCCATCGCCGCGCCGTCGGAAGTGCCCGCGCTGACCACATGCACCCTGGGCGGGAGCGGCTGACGGGCGGGACGTGAGCAGTGTAATCTGAAATTAGTGTCTCCCGTTCACGGTGTGAAATCAGCCTCTCCCGGCCCTAAGAAAAAGACTTCCGAAACGCTGCGCAGCTCCTGGCCGCTGGTTGTCGAGCTGGTACGGCCGCGCCGCGCCATGTTCGCTCTCGGCCTGCTGCTGACGCTGATCAACAGCGTCTGCGGCATCGTCCTGCCGGGTTCGACCAAATTTCTGATCGATAACGTCATCGGCAAACATCAGGCGAAGCTGCTGATTCCGCTGGTGGCCGCGGTACTGTTGGCGACGCTGATCCAGGGCGTCACGTCCTATTCGCTCACCCAGCTGCTTTCCAAAGAAGCGCAGCGTCTGATTGCGGAAATGCGCCGCCGCGTGCAGCAGCACATCGGCCGCCTGCCGGTGGCCTATTACGATTCGAACAAAACCGGCGCGCTGGTTTCCCGCATCATGACGGACGTGGAAGGCGTGCGCAACCTGGTGGGCACCGGCCTGGTGGACTTCGTGGGCGGAATCATGAAAGCCCTGTTTTCGCTCGCCGCTTTGGTCTATATCAGCCCGCTGCTCACCGGCCTGGCACTGCTGTTCCTCGGCGCTTTCGGCTTTGGATTGAGCAAGGCGTTTCGCCGCATCCGGCCGATCTTTCGCGAGCGCGGCAAGATCAACGCGGAAGTCACCGGCCGGCTCACCGAATCGCTGGCCGGCGTGCGCGTGGTGAAGGGCTATCACGCCGAGGCCGAGGAAGCCACGGTGTTCGCGGCCGGCGTGAAGCGGCTGCTGGACAATGTGCTGAAAAGCCTCACCGCCATTTCGCTGATGAGCCTGTCCGCCACCGTGTTGATGGGCCTGGTGGGCGCGACCGTGATGTTTATCGGCGCGCGCTCGATTATCGCCGGCACGCTGACCCTCGGCAGCTTCATGATGTTCACCGCGTTCCTGGCCTTCCTGGTGGCGCCCATGTTCCAGGTGGTGGGCATCGGCACCCAACTCACCGAAGCGCTGGCCGGCCTGGACCGGACGCAGGAGGTGTTGCACGAAAGGCCGGAAGATGAGGAGCCGCGCCGCACCGTCGCCATCGGCCCCATCCAGGGTTACCTTACCTTCGACCGCGTGACCTTCGCCTACGAACGCGGCAAGCCGGTGCTGCATGAGGTGAGCTTCGCCTCCACGCCCGGTACCGTCACTGCGTTGGTGGGCCCATCGGGCTCCGGGAAATCCACCATCATCAGCCTGATCGCCGCGTTTCACGAGCCCACCGAAGGCTCCGTGCTGGTGGACGAAATCGATCTCTGCTCGGTGCGTCTGGACGCTTACCGTACGCAGCTCGGCGTGGTTTTGCAGGACACGTTTCTGTTTGACGGCTCGATTCGAGAGAACATCGCCTTTGCGCGACAGGGCGCGCCGGAAGAAGCGATCCTGGAGGCCTGCCGCATCGCGCGCGTGGATGAGTTCGCCGAGAAGCTCGAAAAAAAATACGACACCATCGTGGGCGAGCGCGGCGTCAAGCTTTCCGGCGGGCAGCGCCAGCGCGTGTCGATCGCGCGCGCCATTCTTGCCAATCCGCGCATCCTGATTCTGGATGAGGCTACCTCCAGCCTCGATTCCGAATCCGAAGCCGCTATCCAGGAGGGCCTCTCGTACCTGATGAAAGGGCGCACCACCTTCGTCATCGCGCACCGGCTTTCCACCATCCGCCGCGCCGATCAGATCCTGGTGGTGGAGGACGGCCGCATTCTGGAGCGCGGCACGCACGAATCGCTGTACGCGCTCGGGGGCCGCTATTACGACCTCTACACACGCCAGCACGGTATCGATGCCAACCTGTTCCTGGCGCCCGGCGAAGGCGACAAGGTGGAGGAGAGCGAAGACGCTCCGGCGCTGCGCAACGCCGCGCCGCCTTCGGCCGCGTCGCTGCTGCGCGGCGGCATCGCGTAGGGCGCAGCGTGGCGCCGGCAGTCCTGCCTGCCGTGTCGAGAGTCATCTCGACATTTCTTTCGTTTGATGCGGCGAGACTCTTGCCGTTGCCCGGAGCGTCAAGGCGAATCGCGGCCAAGAAAAGCCGAGACGACTCTCGGCTCAGCCGGCCGACAGCCCGCGCCACGAACGGCAGTGGATATTGCGCGCGCCACGACTACTTCACCGGCGTCAGCCGCAGCAGCACCACATCGTGCGAGGGAAGCGGCGCGCGAAATTCGCCTTCGCTGCGGCCCAGGTCCTTCTGCTGCCACACGTCGCGCACGCGGTACGTGCCTTGGAGAAACGACAGATGCGCCCAGTCGATCCGCAGTTGCACGGCTTCGTCGCTGTCGTTGAAATAGCAGACTGCCCACTCGCCGCCGGACAGTTCTTTCGCCCAGATCTGCTTGCCGGGGTGCTTCATGAAGCGATATCCCTGCTTGCCCAGCGCGTCCTGGTCGATAGCGATGACTTCGGGATTATCGAGAACGTCGCGCGTCTGCTCCGGCATCTTGCGCACGTCGTTGCCGGCCATCAACGGCGCGGCCAGCATGGCCCACAGGCTGAAGTGAGCGCGCGATTCGGCTGCGCTCAGGCCCGGGTTGCCCACCTCCAGCATATCGGGATCGTTCCAGTGCCCGGGGCCCGCGTATTGCTCCAGGCCCACCTGCAACTCCAAAATGAACT
>CAWJLI010000172.1:0-10379 GCA_963843095.1 Bryobacterales bacterium | reverse complement strand
CGAACGAAGCAGGAAAAACATGGTCGCCGGAGTCGCGTAGATCGGCCCGTTGAAACCGTTCCTCACCAGCATGGGCAGCTTGCCGCTGTGGTCGATGTGCGCGTGCGAGAGGACTACCGCATCGATCGATGAGCCGGCGACGGGTAAGTGGCGATTCTTTTCGTCCGCTTCCTTGCGGCGCCCCTGAAAGAGCCCGCAATCGAGCGCGTACGCCCGGCCGCCCGATTCCACCACGTGCATCGAGCCGGTGACCGTCCCCGCCGCGCCCCAGAATGTGACCTTCACCGGCCTACCGCCCGATCGCCCATTGGTGCCCCCAAAAAGCTTGATAGTAGCGCAATTGGAGGCGTGAATATGGCCGGCTTGCCAGTCTGGACGCGTGCGTGCTCTCGCATCGTGAAACTTCTAAATCGATTTACAGCGCGCAGCGAGGAGGCCCGTGGCCGCTGTAATGTCGATGTCCGCGATGAGCAACCCTTCCTTGCCGTACGGCTGGTAGCAAAGCAGCGTCCCGTCGGGCCGCGCAACAGCCGAAGTGGTCGGCGATCCAGCGCTTGCGACGTTTACAGTTGCGAAATAGCAAGTGTTCTCAGCGGCGCGACACAGAACCGCCTTCTCATGGAATGAGTTTGCGGGATCGGCAAAACTCGAGGGCGCATAACCGCCACGCTCGGCTTCGTGGAAATGCGGGTGGAACACGATATGTGCTCCGTGCCGTACGGCCCAGCGAACCGTTTCAGGATAGCGCCAGCCCTCGTGGCAGATCGCGATGCCAAATGTCAGGGGGCCGGTTTGGAAAACCCGCCTGCCACATCCGGGCGAATAGGTTCGTTCCTCGGAAGGATCGAGTTGGACTTTGTCTTGGAATCCAGCCACGGTTCCGTCTCGATGGATGACCAGTGCGGTGATCAACAGGGCGTTATCGACGACGCGTTCGGTGCCGAGAACAACCGCGAGCTCTGCCTTCGCGGCGGTCACTGCAATCGCGGACCAGGCGCGTTCGAGGAAAACGGGGTCGGGGGGCGGCGGCGCCTTGCCCATTCCCCGGTAGCCGGGAATGAAGCACTCGGGAAAACAGATGATGCCGGCGCGCTCTGTGGACGCTTGCGAGATAGCTTGTTCGGCCAGCGCGACCGACTCCTCGGGGGTCGCCGGGTACCGGATGTTGGCAAGCGCGATTCGAAACGTATTCATTTGGGAATCCCCAATTCTATCGCTTCGCGATTTCCACATACCATTCCCCTGGGGCAGGGTCTAAACTCGGGTGCAGAGGAATACACTGGAGGTGACAGAAACCAGGGACGGCCTTCAGTGATACGCGAGCCTCGCTTGATCGATGTCGATGCGACCAGCTTCGACACGCTGCCGTGCTGTGGGATAAAGAGCCCCACTCATCCGGGCCGCCGGCAGAAACACTGCTGGCTGCAAGCGAACGCCAAGTTCGGTCTGCGGGCTAAGATGCTTCTTGCCCCGGACGGAGAACCGTGCGGCTACATCGAATACCTACCGGGCGAGTTCGCCTGGCGTGGTGTAGAAGCCAGTGGCTTCATGTTCATTCACTGTGTTTGGATTTTCCTCAAGCAGCATCAGCGAAAGGGCTGGGGGAGCGTAATGATCGAAGGCTGCTTGGACGATGCAAGAAAGGCCGGCATGCGCGGTGCCGCCGTGATGGTCCGGGACGGTCCATGGCTGGCCGACCGCCGCCTGTTCCTGGCAAACGGTTTCGAACCCATCGATACCGCGCCGCCGGACTACCAATTGCTTGTCCGAAAGTTCGATGGTGCCGCCGTCAACCCGGCTTTCAAGAAAGGTTGGGATCGGAAACTCGGGCAGTACAGCCGGGGGCTGACCATCATCCGCTCAAGCCAGTGCCCGCACATCGCGAAATTCGCGGCCGAAATCATTGAGACCGCGGAGAATGAGTACGGTATCAGGCCCACCGTGGTCGATCTCGAGTCGTGGAGCGATGCCCAGAATGCGCCAACCCCCTACGCGATTTTTGCGCTGGTTTACAACGGCCGGTTGCTGGCCGATCACCAGATCAGCCGCACCCGCTTCCGCAACATCATGAGCAATTGCGTAACGGGCGGCCTCGTCAGGACGCGAGAGCGCCAATCCTAATCCGGTCCAGGAACCGCGCTGTCGAAACTGCCGGCGACGCGGGCTGGTTCGAGTACGAGTGTTCTGCTTGACACGCCAAGTATGGCGGAATAACATTGTTATTACCATGCGGGCTGTTCATGTGAGCATAAGACAGATCGGCAACTCCCAGGGAGTTGTCATTCCCAAACCGGTACTTGCGCAGTTGGGTCTGGACGGGAAGGCGGGGGCGGAAATGACAATCGAGGATGGTGCACTTGTGTTGCGCAGGCCCGCGAGCCCGGCGCGCACCGGTTGGGCCGAGGCCGCCAGGAGAATCGCCGAGGCTGGTGACGACGAACTCGTGATGGGCGAATTTGGTAATACGGAGGATTCGGAGTTGGTCTGGTGACGCGTGGAGAGATTTGGCTGGTGAATCTTGATCCTACTGTCGGGAGTGAAATCAAGAAGACGCGCCCGTGTGTGGTTGTGTCCCCGGCCGAAATGCACGATCATCTGCGCACAGTGCTCGTTGCACCCATGACTACGGCGGGTCGCGAGGCGCCGTTTCGGATCGGCGTCACTCATGGTGGCCGGAAGGGTCTAATTCTGCTCGATCAGGTTCGCGCCGTGGACAAGACCCGACTGGCGAAGAAACTGGGAGTGGTTCCTGCCAAGACGCTCACCGCCGCGTTGAGGACGCTGCAAGAGGCATTTGCAGAATGAGATTCCTCCACTGGAGTTGGCTGCCCAGGCTAGACACGTTTCGAACTCCTGGAGAACCGCTCCGTTTCATTCCGTGAAGAACTTGGCGCGCAGTTCCGCCTCAGGGACGAATCGGGACGCTTGACGGTAGATGGCGTGCAATGTGCCGCGGTCGATCTCCTCATGGTTGGGGACAGTCAAGCTTTGTGTTGGCCGCTCTCCAGAACGCGACGGACCTTCATGTGACTGCCCCTCTGTGCGAGTTTCTGGAATCCGAACTCGCTCAGGATCGTGAGGACTTCACGTCCGGAGAGAACGCGCAGCTTGGACTTTAGGCTACTGCTTCAAGCTCCATGGTCGCAAGGATCGTCGGGTTCGCACAAAACCCGAGCGCAGCCAAGTCCTCGCCCTCCAGGTGTAGCCCGATGGCCTCGCGGATATTAGACGCCAGTTCATCCAGCGTCGCTGCCTGCGTCACCACCGGGAGGTCAAGGCACTCGGCCACAAATTGTCGATCGCCACGGCTGATACGCACCTGAATCGTTCTTTTCATCGGTGTGCCTCAGCCTCCAGTATGCACAAATCGAGCGAACAATGCGAAGTGTTAGAGCCTAAAACAGACGCTGTACCGCATTGCGGCGCACCGGCGCGCATTGACGCGACCGAACGGGTAGGACAGTTATTGCAAACGGGCTACGCCGCATTTGAATGCGAGGATTTCTACAGCACTTCGCCCCTTACTTCGCCAACTGCCTCAGCACATAGGGTAGAATGCCGCCGTTGCGGTAGTATTCCACTTCCTGCGGCGTATCGACGCGCACGGTTACGGTGAAACTGGTCTCTGCGCCATCCGCGGCAACGGCGCGGACGGCAGCTTTCTTCGCGCCGCCGCCTAGCGCGGCTGGTATGCCTGTGACATGGTACGTTTCTTTGCCGGTCAGCCCCAGGCTCTGCGCGTTTTGGCCCTCTTCAAATTGCAGCGGCAGCAGTCCCATCCCCACCAGGTTGGTGCGGTGGATGCGTTCGAAGCTCTCGGCGATCACGGCCTTCACGCTGAGCAGCATCACGCCCTTGGCCGCCCAATCGCGCGACGAGCCGGAGCCGTATTCCTTCCCGGCAAGAATCATCAGCCCCACGCCTTCGGCCTGGTACTTCACCGATGCATCGTAAATGTACATCTGCTCGCCATCCGGCAAGTGTACCGTCCAGCCGCCCTCGGTACCCGGCGCGAGCTGGTTGCGCAACCGTATGTTGGCCAGCGTCCCGCGCACCATCACCTCATGATTGCCGCGGCGCGCGCCGTACTGGTTGAAATCCTTCGGCTCCACGCCCTGGGCGATCAGGTAGCGGCCCGCCGGCGTGTCCTTCGGAATCGATCCCGCCGGCGAAATGTGGTCCGTCGTCACCGAATCGCCCAGCATGGCCAGCACGCGCAGCCCCGCAAGGTCGTGAACGGAAGTGGCCGGATCAACCATCTTCTCGAAATACGGCGGCTTCTTAATATAAGTGGATAGGTCGTCCCATTCGTAGGTGTCGCCGGTCGGCACCGGCATCGCCTGCCAGTTGGCGTCGCCATCGAAGGCGTGCGCATATTCGTGCTCGAACATGCCGCGGTTGACGGCCGCACGCACGGTGTCCTGCACTTCCTCATTGGTCGGCCAGATATCGCGAAGGTAGACCGGATTGCCCGCGGCATCGTTGCCCAGCGGGTCGTTGGCGAGATCCACATCCACCGTGCCGGCCAGCGCGTACGCCACCACCAGCGGCGGCGACGCCAGGTAATTCGCCTTCACCAGTGGGTTCACGCGGCCCTCGAAATTGCGGTTGCCGCTCAGCACCGCCGCCACGATGAGGCTCTCCTTTTGCACCGCTTGCGCCACCGGCTCGGGCAGCGGCCCGCTGTTGCCGATGCAGGTGGTGCAGCCGAAGCCCACCAGGTGAAACTTGAGCCGCTCGAGGTACTCGATCAGGCCGGCTTCGCGGTAGTAATCCATCACCACTTTCGAGCCCGGCGCCAGGCTGGTCTTCACCCATGGCTTCACGGTCAGGCCGCGCTCCACGGCTTTCTTCGCCACCAGGCCGGCCGCCAGCATCACCGAGGGATTGGAGGTGTTAGTGCAGCTTGTAATCGCGGCGATCACCACCGCGCCGCTGCCGAAGGTAGTGGCTTGGCCGTCGATCTCAGCCTGCGCGCTTTTCCCGTTGCCCGGGAACGCGGCGTGGAAGTTCTTCCTCACGTCGGCCAGCTCCACCCGGTCCTGCGGCCGCTTCGGCCCCGCCAGCGAGGGCGTGACCTTTCCCAGATCCAGCTCCAGCGTGTCCGCGTACACAGGGTCCGGCGTGGCATCGGTGCGGAACAGGCCCTGCGCCTTGGTGTAGGCGTCCACCAGTGCCACCAGGTCCGCATCGCGGTTGGTGAAATTCAGATACTCGAGCGTCTCCGCGTCCACCGGGAAGAAGCCCATGGTGGCGCCGTACTCGGGCGCCATGTTGGCCACCGTGGCGCGGTCCGCCAGGCTCAGTGCGCTCAGGCCGGTTCCGTAGAACTCGACGAACTTTCCCACCACGCCCTTCTTGCGCAGCATTTGCGTGATGGTGAGCACCAGGTCGGTGGCCGTGCACCCTTCCGGCAGCTTGCCGTGAAGTTTGAACCCCACCACCGGCGGCAGCAGCATGGAAATCGGCTGGCCCAGCATGCAGGCCTCGGCTTCGATGCCGCCAACTCCCCAGCCCAGCACGCCCAGGCCGTTGATCATGGTCGTGTGCGAATCGGTGCCGACCACCGTATCCGGATAGGCCTGCCCATTTCCGCGGAACACCACCGATGCCAGGTACTCGAGATTCACCTGGTGCACGATGCCAGTGTCCGGCGGGACGACACGGAAATTGCGGAACGCGGTTTGCCCCCAGCGCAACAGCGCGTACCGCTCGCGGTTGCGCTCGAATTCGAGCACCGCATTGATCCCGAAAGCTTCGGCCGACCCGAACCGGTCCACCTGCACCGAGTGATCGATCACCAGGTCGGCCGGCATCAGCGGGTTGGCCCGGCCGGGGTCGGCGCCCGCCGCGGAAAGCGCATCGCGCATGGCGGCCAGATCCACCACCGCCGGCACGCCGGTGAAATCCTGTAACAGCACGCGCGCCGGCATGAAGCTGATTTCCTTGCCCTCGCTCGCGGCGGCCTGGCCGCGCGCCACGTACTCCACATCGGAGGCCAGCACGCGGCGGCCATCCTCCGAGCGGAGCAGGTTTTCGAGCAGAATTCGAATCGAAAAGGGCAGCCGCCCGACATTGCCCACGCCCTTTTCTTCCACCGCCTGAAGCCGGAAGTACTCGTACTCGGCCGAGCCCACGCGCAGCTTCGCCTTGGCGCCAAAGCTATTGGTTTGCATCAACTTGATTATAATGGCGCCCGCCAGGCCGCCGCGGCGTCGCCGCCGAAGGGGCCGGGCCATACGCGGCTCTGCCCTAGTTACGTGTGCAACCTCTAAGTAGGACCGTGTAAACACTCTAAAGGTTTAAGGGCCTTGACCGATTTGTAGAATGTGCTGCCATATGCGCCCAGCAGCGGGAAGGCAGGGGACATCAACCCGACAGGTTTCGCGGCCCTGGTGGCGAGCGTGTCGGCGGGTGAGGCGGGCAATCAGCAGCGCATCGAAGAGTTGCTGGGGAACGATCCGGACCTGTTTTGTCGCCGTGCGCTGGAGGTACTGCGCACCCAGGAACAGTCCCGCGGCCTGCGCTTCCTGGTGGGCATGCTGGTTGCCAACGATCTGTTGGAGCCGCTCTTGTGCGAAGCGTCTCTACCAGTCGAACAGGCGGCTGCGGCCGTCCGCATGGCGATTCAGCTCGACCCGATGGTGGAGCTCAGTCTGGCCCGTCACGTCGCTGAAGGCGTGACAGCCGGCACGCGGCCGCTGCTCGCCGCCAATGCGTCCCGCCTGCTCGACATCCTGGCCCGCGTCTCGGATGGCACCCGTATCCTGCCGTCGCTCGCCCGCCTGCTGCACTCGACGGATGCCGGATTGCGCTCCAAAGCCGCGCTCATCATGGGGCGCAGCAACCGCAGCGCCGCGTGGGTGCAGAGCCACATGGGCGACGCAGACCCTCGCCTGCGCGCCAACGCCGTGGAAGGGTTGTGGGGGGTGGAAACCGAGGAGGCGCGCGACCTGATGCTGGCCGCTCTGCGCGATACCAACAACCGCGTGGTGGGCAATGCGCTGTATGGGCTCTATGCGATGGGGGAATCCGCGTCCCTTGCCGAAACCATCAAGCTGGCCGCTCATCCGGCCGCGGTCTTCCGCGCCACCGCCGCTTGGGTGATGGGCGAGACCGGGGACCCGCGGTTTCGCGAGCCAGTGGCGCAATTGTTGCGGGATCCACACCCTATGGTGCGGTCGCGGGCCTTGCGGTCGGTCGCGTGCATCAAGGCAGCCGTGGCGCGGGCGGCCACCGGGCAGCCCTGGCGCCTCTCCAGCCTGATGCTCGAAACCATGGCCGCCGCCGCGGCCTCCGGGCCCAAACTGACGCGGCGCCTGCAGGTAGCGGTGGGCACCGCGGGCTCCGCTCCACCCGCGCTGCGCGCCATCCACTTTATGCTCTCCGAGGACGGACAACCGGTGCTGAACTACCAGGTGACGGTCCGCCCTAGTCCGCCTCCCATGTCGGTGGTTTTCCTGTTCCCCCGCGGCGGCGAGGCGCAGGAGCCTCCCTGGGTGACCGGTGCGCTCGGTTGCCTGGCTGGAAAGCGGCCTTCGGATTTGTGGGCGTACCTGCCGTGGTTGCCGGCCGGTCAGGCCGCCACGACCGCCCCAGCGTCCCAGGCCAACGGAATATCCTTCACCCCCAATCCGGAGGCCCTGGCGGATTCCTTCCGCCGCCTGACCCAACGTACCGACTGCGCCGATATGTGGCAAACTCTCTGGCGTGCTCTGCGGGCCGAATCCACCCTGGCGCGCGGCAAACGCCACGTCGTCGTCTTCGCCGCCGAGCCGGTCCGCGGCGTCGCCGGGCCCGGCCTGGTGGCCACCGTGGGCGCCGCCCTCGGCCTCGTCCAAGTCATCTCGTCAGTCCCCAATCCCGCCCTCGTGGATCTCTGCAACAAGACCCGCATCAGCTACACGCATGCCCCCTCGCCCGAGCAAATCATCGCCCGCATCGAGGAGGCTTACCTGAATCTTAACGCCCGCTACGAAATCGCCTATCAGACCCTGTCCCAGGAGGCCCGCGAGCTGAAGATCAGAATCCAATGCCCGAGCGGTTGGGGCGAAACGAACGTCGCCATTCCGCCACCCGCGGGGTGAGATTGTAAGGAGGACGGCGCCCAACTTCGGGGTTCAGCTCTACTGCAGCCTACTTTGCGACCTTCATGTTGGGAGTGAAGTCGCTCACCATTTCTCCGGTGCGGGAATCGAGAACTCGCACTCCCTCCAGCAGGAGCGGAATGTACAGGCCCTTGGTGATGGAGTCCCATGGCTCAGTTATCGTTGGGGTGTGCCGTTCCTCGCTCGGGTATACACGGGATTCGGTCAGCTTGCCAACTAACGCCACGCGCAGGAAACGTTTCGAGGCCCTCGCCTCTTCGGTATCCATTGAAAACGTAAAGGCCGTGTCACTCTCGTTCAGGGTCAGGGGAGACCACGGCGCGACGTCAACTCCGTAGGACCTTGAAACCGAGGATTCTATCAATTTCCCCACACCAAAGGCGTTCGAACCGACGTACGAACTCCTACTTACCAGCGCGCTCCGGACGACGAGGGTGTTACCAGAGACCGAACCGCCGACAGCGAAAAGCGTGTGCCCTGTCCTCAGCCTGATCGTTGTCTCTTGCGCGTCTGCGCTATAGGTCACGTCGGGGGTGCCGGGCGGAAGAACAAACACAAGGGTTCCCTCTTTCTCGACGCCCGCCCTGCGTCGGGCATCGTACTGATCGGAGGTTTCAAACTCGCCCCTCCCTGTTAGGCCTCCCGCCAAGATTAGCCGATCAATCAATTGGCTGATACTGTCGCCGAGCACCGGGGCTTGGCGGGTTACGACGTCGCGCCTGGCTGCCCCGGCCGGCTTTGACTGCGGTGCCTGCGCTGTGGCCGAAACGCAGCCCAACAGCGAGATACCGAGAAGGAGCTTCTGTATTCGCACTTTAGGGCCAGAACCCAATTATAACTGCCCTGCTCTCTTCTCGTGATGATACATTTAGTGTCTGATGAAACCAGCGAGTCGGATTGTGTTTGTTCGCATTGGCCGCATGCATTTCTACGCCGGGCCGCAAAAGGGCGACGAGCGGCCAGAAGGAGGCGGCAAAGACACCAAGAACCATCTGGGCCACGAAGCTTTCAATTTCTTCCCCGATTTTGACGGAACGTTGTACGGGACCTTCGGCATCATAGCTAAGCGCATCGACCTTCGGAAGATCGATCCTGCCCTGGCGAAAAACTCCCCGAGCGTTGATGGGGTGCTTGTTGTTTTCGTTGCTCCTTACAACGGTGGGCAGCGAATCGTTGGATGGTACCGCGACGCAACAGTTTATCGCGAGAGCGTTCGATACCCGCGCGAGGTCCATCGCCGTATCCAAGAGCACCTTGCCGGCGAAGGCATATCGGACGACAGTTTCAATGATTACCGTTTGGAAGGCAAACTCTCTGACGCAGTGCTACTTCCGCCGGGGAGGAGGGGGCGAGGCCTAGTTCCGAAGGGTCAGCGTGGAGAAACGGGCCAATCAAATGTTTGCTACGCGTACAAGAATGGTGCCCGCAAGTCCTCTCCGTGGATACAAAGGGCAGTTGACTTTATTAAGGGCTATTGTGGCCCGAATCTGTTGGACGCTCAAGCCGAGGCCGAGGCAGACAGCTTCGACGCTCAAGAGCTAGCTGCTGGCTTCCAGCCTGATCCCAGGATTCGTTTGGTAGTGGAGCAACACGCGATGAAACGGGCCGAGGAGGTACTTAGCGGCCCAGGGTTCGGGTTCGGCGGCTTCAAGAATACCTCTAAAGCCCAGTGTTACGACTACACCTGCACGCGGGATGGGAATCTCTTCTACGTAGAGGTGAAGGGGACGCAGGGGTCAGGGGCGTCGGTGATATTGACTAAGAACGAGATCAGACACTGGAAGAAGCACCAAAAGAATTCCATTGCCGTGATTGTGCATGGCGTTGACGTTAAGAAGATAGATCCTGAGGGAGGGTCGTTCCAGGCAAGCGGAGGGACATCACACGTTTGCCTTCCTTGGATCCTTGGGTCCAGAGCGCTGGAACCGATCCAATTCAAGTGGATAGTCTCAAGACGCCCAGGGCCTCCTGAAGCGTAGCCTAGACTCACCCGGGCTTCGCTCTGCGGCCAGTCTCGGCCGCGAACTGGTACACGGAGGTCGTCTTTCTCCAGATCAGGATGTTAATCGAGAATCTGTGCCTCGGGTATCCCGGAGCCTAGCCATCCGAGGATGTCCCACACCGTGATGCGCAGACCTCGAACACACGGCTTACCGCCCCGCTTGCCGGGCTCAATCGTAATCCTTGTGACCGCTGCCGACATGCTCCTCCGGTCTCAGTATGACACGTCGCACCCTGGTGTTCCATGCCTTGGCTGGCCCCACTGGCCCC
>CAWJLI010000171.1:0-11026 GCA_963843095.1 Bryobacterales bacterium | reverse complement strand
GTAATGTAGTCGATCCCCCACTAAACACTATCGGGGCGTTGTGGCCGGCATTCACATACGTCAATTCCCCCGAATCGTGGCTCAGCACGAGGAACACCGCCGTCGCAAAGCGATCGCTCGGCGTGTAGCGGCTGAGGTGCTTGTTGATCTGCCGAGCCAGCGCCAGTGGGTCCCCTTCCACATTCGCGATACTTCTGACCAGAGCCTGAATGTTTGCCGCCAACAGCGCCGCCGGCATTCCCTTCCCGGATACGTCGGCTACCGCGAATAGCGTTCGGTTGCCGGCCAGTTCGATCACGTCAAAGTAGTCGCCACCGACGTCACGGAAGGGTTGATAGAACGTCTCCACTTCGTAGCCCGGAAGCTCGTTCAGTTTCTGTGGCTGGAGGGTCTGCTGGATCTGTCGCGCGGCGATCTGGTCGGCTTCGAGTTGGGTCTTGCGGGCAAATTCCGAAGTCAGCATCCAGTTCTGCAGGCCGAGGCCGAGCGTCCAGAGCAGTACCACACTGGCATAGAGGAGCATCCCTTTCGGCCACATCACAGGCCACACCAACGACCGCGTCAAAAGGGCGTAGAAAGCGTATCCTTGCATCAAATACCCGACCCATGTGATGAAGCGTTTGCCCTTCGGCATCTCCCGAGTCCAGTCGTAGTAGGCATCGTGGAGCACACGGCGAAAAGTGCCGGCGGGTTTGTCGAGCCTGACCAGCTTGCGTAACGGCATTGGTGGCAGTCTAGCAACAGGCAGCGATGCAGGTAAAGCGCCTTCAGGTGCATATTCTGTAGGTGGCCCTTCTCCGGGCTTATTACGGGCACGCGGAAGTTGGGCTTCGCGCGCTTCATCGCCGAGGGCCGGCGAGTTTCCCCAAGGGCTTAGGATTTCCCATATCCAGGGACGTTGTGGTCTGGGGCTTGGTGCCACGCCCCGACCAGAAAGAGACCGATAACACCACTTAACGCACCGGCTCACGAGGGTCGCTTCCCGCGCCCCGGAAACGTCGCCGTAGTTAAGGAGCGAGAAGCTACGCGTGCACTGCCGGCTTGGCTGGCAGGGCGAGATGGAGCCCGCCGCTTTCCGCCGCCATCAGGTTCGCCAGCATCCTGGCGTGCGCGCCGCCCGGAAGCAGCATGATGCGCGCGTTCGATGCCAACATCCTCTGCGTCTCCAGTACATCGAACAATGCTTCGGCAACGGCTGGCTCCTTCGCGATCTCCTGGAAGGCCTGTCCCAGTGTGGCAGGACGGATGGCCGCCGCCTTGGCAAACTCGATAGCCGCCTCGCGCTCGGCCGAACTGGTGATCACGCTCACCTGGTTGGCGCCGGCCTGCTTAATGGCGGAGGTCACCTGGCGCAGACGGTTGACCACCTTCTCCTCGATTTGCTTGATCATGCCGGCATCGCGGAAATGAACCTTGCGGATGTACACCGAGCCCAGTTGGTATCCCCACTCGGTGGACTTGCTGGTCACTTCGGCGCGTACCGTCTGGCTCATGTTGTGGCGCGTCTGCAGCATTTCGGCAAGCGGCATGTTGCTCAGGCAGCGAACCGTCGCGTTGCTGACGTTGGCGCGCAGCGAGCCGCGCGGGTCGGTGTTTTTGAACAGGTATCCCAGCGGGTCGCTGATCATCATCTCATACCAGATCCCGATTCCCATGGGCGCGCCTTCCTCCGAGTTAACCGGCTGGCTGCGCAGGTACTCTTGGTCGAGACGCAGGTCGAGGACATAGCAGGAACCCAGGATGTTGATGAAGAACGCCGCGAAGCCCAGCTTGTTAGGCAGGAAATGCAGGCCCGGCTCGTCGAGCACGCCGGCAACCTTGCCGAAGAGTACGTACACTCGACAGCTCCGCTCCTGCACGGTCGCGTAGAGGCCGAACAGGCGGCACACCGCCAGCAATACGGGCTCGCCGATGAAAAGGCCGACGAAGACAACCAGCGCGGCCGTCAGAAGTGCCAGTGTAGGATCCATTACTTTCCAGCCTCCAGGTAGATCTGCTGGGCCTTGTCGAATAGCGCCAGCCGCACGTTTCTCAAGTAGGCGCCCAGGACGTTGGCGCCACCCTTCTGTAACGCGGAGAGTTCCGCGGCCAGGGACTTGACTGGTTCCACCTCCGCCTGCGCGCGCAGAGTTTCGATCTCCACCGCGCGTCTGGACTGCACCACGCGCTGGTCGGCACCCGCCTGCGCCAGGCTGATGTCGCTGGACACCTGGTTGTGAGCGGTATTGATGGCGGCCAGCGCCGATTCCACGTCGGGCGGCGGGTCGATGCCGGTGATCAGGGAGGCGTCGAAGATGACACCGTAGCGCGCTGGCGTGGCGCGGCATTCGTGGTCCATGTATTCGTTCAGGTCGCGCAGATTCTTGCGCAAGTCGTTGATCGAGACGCCGGTCATCTCGCCGCCGGCCAGCGGTGCCGCGCCATCCGGGGCTGCGTCGGCGGCCAACGGGACCGGTTTCGCCTCGAAATTGGCTATGCGCTGTCGCAGCACGGAAACAAAGTACGCCAGCACGTGGACAAACGGCTTCTTGATGCCGAATAGGAACGCGTACAGGTTGGCCTCGCTGACGCGGTAGCGGATCTGCCCGGTCAAGCCGGTATTGAGTTGGTCCTTCGTGACGGCTTCGAGGCGGGTGCCGTTGTCGTTGGCCGACGGGTCCTCGAGGTCAACCGCCATGTTGATGGTCATGGTGGCGATGGAGACCTTGCGAATCTTCTGCCAGGGCATTTTGAAGTAGGGTCCGCCGGGTGGAACCACGCGGACTTGGGGGTACGTGTACCGCGGGCGTTCCTCGGGAAGGAGAAACTCCGCGATGGGATCATCGAGCGTGGTCTTGCCTCCGGCAACCCGCACGGCCCGTCCAAAACTGGTCTTGACCGCGCGCTCGTTTTGATCCACAGTGTATAGGCCCATCACCAGAAACCGCAGCAAGAACCAGGCGATGAAACCAATTAGTGCACCTATCAGAGCTTGCATGAGCACCTCAACGGTAGTATAGCCGCAGGCGCTTTCCGGTTATGGCAGTTTGCTGGGACTCCGAAAATCGGATAATCCTGCCGACCGCCTGAACGAACCGGGTGCCACACTGACGCCGACAGCTTGTCACGCAACGACCGTATCAGAACCGTATCAAAACCTCGAAATCTGAGCCCGTTGGGGTTGTCGGCTGAGCGAAAGCAGACTCCCCAGATTGTTGAAAAACCAAGGAACAGGATAGGACTGAAGGAAGCTTTGGAGGCGGTTTGTGTGCCTCCGGTGCAAAAGGTCGGTGGTTCGAATCCACTCGGGCGTACCAGTTTTCTATCGCTTAGCCGCCTCGCCCTCCCCAAAAACACGCCCCAGACCTTTTGCACAGCCGGGTTTTTGTCCACGTATCGTCCATTTTGGTGGGCTGCCACGCGCTCCGCAAATTGGCTCAGAATCGCGGCAATTTCGGGCGACCACGGCGTGGCCCGCTGGTGTGCGAACATGTTACCCGGCTCGCCCGGGCTTGCGCGCTTCATGGCGCCGACGGCGTCTGGCCAGTGGTGTGGCGGCCGACGGCTGGCCGCTGGGCCTTCACACCGATGATCCCCACCCACGGATCATTCAGGGGCGTGGAGACAACCGCCCCTAATAAGATGCGCAGAGCGATGGGCTGAACCTCGCGATGGCAGCGCACCAATTCAGCAGCCCGACTGCGGGCCCGAGCGCACGGGCGAAATCAGCTTCCGAGGTGATATCGTTCGCGTGGATCGGCGCCGCTCATGCGGGACGAGGCCCACTCGACAGTTTGGCACCCCAGAGAAGGCTCTGCCGTCTGCGCCGATGTGTGGCCGAGAAGGAATTGGATCTACTAGTTCGCCACCCGCAGCATGACAGAGGTGGGCACTGCCTGCTAGCGCTCTGGATGGTGCTCCGCTCCTCCGCATCGGCCACGCGGACGACGGGCGCACGCCGGCCGGGTGCTCTCCTGCTTCCCCGGTGCTGCCAGGAATCGCCGCGAAGAAGTCGTCGCCGTTCAGAGCGGGCACCGAAGGCGTCGAGCTGCTCTGAGCTCTAGCCGGTACCGTCGCACCGCAAACCGACGTTCAGTCCGTTGCGCCCACCACATCGAGAAATAGGCGTACAGATTAGCCAGTAGCGAATCAGCTGTTCCGGTCGCCATACGAAGAATGTTAAAGGAAGCAGGGGTAGATTAATAGTCGGATGCCGGAAAAATCGGTACTGGATACGTACTGTCCACACCCCGCAGGCGCATGGGTTGGCCACGAACGGTTGCCGATATTGGTACATAACGTACCGGACCCAGCCAGAGCATCGCTCCGGCCAATCCACGAGATGGAAGTAGCGCGTTACCGGTCAAGTAGGACATCTTCGGTACTTGCGTCCATCGCGAGTCAGCGGAAAGACCTATTTCGGCCGGCGCAGTTGGCCAACCAGACTGGAGGCAGTCCCAGCTCAGCCGTCAAGAGCTGACTGGGTCTGTGAGCCGCGCGTACCGCCTAGCCCCGCCCCTCTACGGCCTTTACAAACTCTGCCGCAGTCGCCCCCGAAGTGGAAACAGCCGCTCCAGGAGGACCCGGTGCAGTTCCACATCGGTATCCGCGCAGCAGTCCGCGATCACCACCGTCCGGTAATCACCCTCGCACGCCTCCAGCAACGTCGAGAGCACAGTCGGTGCTGGCGGTAAGATGACTCCTGTCCGTTACTGATGTGAGCATGACGCCTCGACGCTTTCATCAACACGGTGCCACGCTGGCAACCATTATCCTCCACCACTGAAGTTCACGCTTGATCTCTTCTTGGTCATGGCAGCGCAGGAGCCTGCAGTTGGACCCGTAGTCGCCATATCGTTGATTAGAGCGTCCGGGCTACCTGCTCCGGGCGGATTACGGGCGACTCGGAAAGAGCCGGGCTGCGGAAGCGTCCAGTGAAACGGGGTTAGCGGACTTCATCCCAGCGGCGTCGCGCGCGGCCGCGATTCTACGCTCTGCTCTGGAGCCGGCCGAAAGCCGCCAGAGCGAAGCTTCACGCTACTGGGGATAGATGCCGAGTGCAATGAGCAGAAAGGCTTTCACGGCAGGCCACAATGGAAGATTCCTGTTGTGCCAGAGGACCATAGCAAACTCATAAGCAATGTATGACCATGACCCGGGTGCATGAGCCCAGCCCCAGCGAAAGTCATCCTGAGAATATCTCGCCACGTTGAATGTCATCCAGCAGCCAATCAGATACACCAGCAGTGTTCCGGCAACCCGAAGGGTTGGCCTCAAGACCGTGAGAAGGCGTGCGATGACAAACACGGCTATGGATGAATAGGCAAAACTGAGAAGCATCGTCCGGAGCTGCGGCTTCGTGAGCTCCAGGTATGCCAGGCGTGCTCCGAATGCCATTCCGACCGTAACGAAGGCGACAATGATCCAGGCCAACGCAGCAGTCGGCTGCGTTCTCGCGCTTTCTAACGCCGAATCCACCCTTGCCATCTCGACAGCAACGTTAGCGAAGTTTGCATCCGTTGTAAACCTTCAATCGCAAGGCCGTTCGGGAATGGACCTGAATTATCTCGCCTGGACTGTTCCCGCACTCTTTTTGGGGTGGCGCGGACACACCGGGCAGTCTGCCTTGCCTACCGCAAGCTACCGATATGAGGTGATAGCGGTCCCAACCAAGTTGTTGCGCTTTGGGCGATGGTGTCCAAAGGAGTCATCACGACCGTGGCGGGCGGTGGGACCGGGGGTACGCTGGAGACGGACTCGCTTGGCGACGGTTGCCCGGCCACCGGTGCTCGGGTGGACGCCCCAGAGGCCGTCACGGCGAACTTCCGCGAGGCCGGGCAGAATCACGCATTGGACCAGGACTTTCAGAGGTCGCGAAGCCAGCGCGCAGGAAAAGCCATCTTTAGCGTCCGTGCCAGTGACGGGCTACGCTACCGTGCCGGCGCTCGAAGCGCTCGATGAATCAAAGTTAGATATAATTCCAGCAATCCTATGATGCTGCACCATTTCCCCTTTCTGCTTCTGGGCGCCGCCGCGCTCTACGGCGCGTCCGTTCCCACGCTCGCCGTTGACGCGACCGCGTCACAACACCCGATCAGCCCGCTCATCTACGGAATTAACGAATTTACCGGGAATGGGGTCTGTTGTTCGCCCTTCAAAGAATGGACCGACAGCGGCATATCTAACATCATGCACATCGGCGTGCGCCGCTGGGGCGGCGATAGCGCCTCCAGCTATAACTGGCAGCTCGACCTGGAGAACCTCAACGTAAACTTGTTTTTCACCACCTATCTGGTCGGCGACGGCGTGCATAACAGCTTCGATCTGTTCCATGAGCGAAACCTCGAAACCGGCACGGTGAGCCTGAGTACCTTCCCTCTGCTGGACTGGACTCCGAAACTGCCGCCGGATAGTGCCCTGACGCCGAGCTATCAGTTCAGTTGCAGTTTCCCGGTCTCGACGTATGGGCAACAGCAGCAGACCGAACCGGGGGACTCTCAGTGCGGCAATGGCATCGCCCTATCGACCGGCGGCCAGATCGTGAACGATCCGAACGATGCCTACCAGCCGATCACGCCCGCATTCGGCGAACAGTGGGTAGCGGCAATGCTCAACCAGTATGGACCCGCCAACGATGGCGGAGTTCGGATGTGGGACCTGGATAACGAGCCGGAATGGTGGGACGGCACCCACCCGGATATCTATCACCAGGCGGGAGCCCCGGTGCAGGCCGCCTCCTATGACGACATGCTCGCGCGCGACCTGGCGGCGGCAAAGGCAGTGAAAGCCGCCGATCGGACTGCGCTGGTGGTGGGCCCCGTCGCCGCCGGTTGGCCCGGATACCTGTTTTCGAAAAAGGACTTCGAAAGCGGCTGGGGGACGGGCCCGCATTTCCAGTATTGGGCCAACCCGATCGATCGCAACGCGCACGGCGGCATGCCGTGGCTCGAGTACTTCCTGCAGCAGATGCAGGCGGCTTCGAACCAGGCCGGAACGCGCCTGCTCGACTATCTCGACGTCCACGGGTATGTCGGCCCCTGCGTTACGAACGACTGCAGCACAAGCGCGATAGCTTTCGGTACGGCCGTCGATCCTGCGAGCACAGCCCTCCGCATGCAATCGACGCGGGCGTTCTGGGATCCGAACTACATCGTCCCCGTGGTGATGCCCCCAACAGATTCCGACCCGTGCGACGACTACAACGCAATGTGCGATGTGGACGGGCAGCAGCATCCGCCGATGCTGATCCCGCGCATGATCGGCTGGGTCAATCAATACTTCCCCGGCACGAAGACCGCGATCACCGAATACAACTGGGGCGCCCTCGAAGACATCACCGGCGCGGTGGCACAGGCGGACTTACTCGGAATATTCGGCGCATACGGTCTGGACATGGCCACCATGTGGCCGGATCCCAGCTTCAAGCTGGGCGTGCCGGGCGCGTTCGCGTTCCAGATCTATCTGAACTACGACGGCACGGGCAACCATTTCGGCGAGACCAGCGTGTCGGCGGCGAGCACCGATCCGGACACCATGTCGATCTTCGCCGCCCAGCGAGCCGATAGCGCCCTCACGGTAATGGTGCTGAACAAATCCGCCAATGCGATCACCAACAGCGTCAGCGTGGCCGACTTCACCCCCGCGGGTACGGCGCAGGTGTGGCAGTACAGCAGCGCGAACCTGAACGCAATAACCCAGCAGGCCCCGGTGCAGGTGTCCGGCGGTTCTCTCAGCGCCACCTTCCCGGCCTACTCGATGACGCTGTTCATCATTCCCGCCAGCCAGAGCGCGATGACCGTACCCCAGCCGGTGATTACCGCGGTAACGAGCGCGGCTTCGTACGACGCCACCGGAGTCGCGCCGGGCGAGTTTGTGGCGATTTTCGGCCAGTCGCTCGCCCCGCAAATGCCACAGCTCGGCGCGGCCGACTCCACCGGAAAACTGCCGACGACACTGGGCGGCGTCCAGGTGTTTTTCAACGGGTATCCGGCGCCGGTGGACTATACCTCGCCGGGCCAGATCAACGCCATCGTGCCCTTTGAAGCGGCGCTCTTCAGCACGGTGAATGTTCAGGCAATCAATCAGGGCAACGCGTCCGCCGCGTTCTCGCTGCCGGTGGTGACTTCGCTTCCGGGGATGTTCACGGCAAAGGGCTCGGGCTCAGGCCAGGCCGCCGTGCTGAATCAGAACAACAGCATCAATAGCGCCTCGAATCCCGAGCAGGTGGGTAATATTCTGCAGATGTTTGCCACTGGGGATGGTTCGCGCACGCCGCCGGAAATAGACGGGCGGCTGCCCTCCACTGTTTTGACGAAACCCGAGCTGGCCTGTTCGGTAACCATCGGTGGCCTGGATGCTACGGTGACTTACTGCGGCGCAGCGCCGGGGTTTGCCGGACTGTTTCAGGTCAATGTGAAGGTTCCTGAAGGCGTTGCGCCCGGAAACAACGTGCCCGTGCAGGTGACCGTCGGAACCGCGACCAGCCAGAGCAACGTGACTATAGCGGTTCAGTAGGCGGAGGCGCAGCGGCGTTGCCGGAGCTGGAGTTGCTCCGAACAGGGAGATATGGCAGAGCACGGCTGCTTCCAAATGGTTTGGAGTCGAACGGCTAAAAGCAATTACGGACAGGCCTCTTACCACGTCCCACTTCTGGCTGGCCGGACCCCTCCCGATCATAGCGAATAACGCCCACATGAAAAGAGGCGCCGTAAATGTTGGCGGCGTATCGAAAGGTCCACAATTGAAACCGGACCTTTTCTCCGCAACGAACGGCCAGCGAGATCAGGTCTTCCCGTTCCCGAGCAGGTGTCGGCCGCGCCCCCAAGATTGGGCCACCATTGCCATAGGCTCGCTCAATAGAGCGTCTCCTCGACGAGATAGACGTCGTAATTCTTACCGTTCTTTGCGGTATTCTTATGAGCAAGGTAATGAAGTTCGTTCATGGAATCGAAAACGAACATCTTTTCGAATTCATCGAACCGTTTGCCTTCTTTACCATTCACGACGACAGTCCACTTCCCGCCAACTTGGGCCTCATAGGCCACACGGCGACTGTCGGGACCGAAGATGGGCCACCAAACAAAATCGTAGAGTCTCTCCTCCTTACCGTCAATCACGACAAAATGCTTCCATCCGGAAAGCGCCTCATAGGCCACATGGCGGCTGTCGGGGCTGAAGACGAGAGTCCCGTTCCCTATTGAGTCGTATTCCCTTCCCTCTTCGCCATCCACCACGGCGGTCTCTCCGCTGTGTTTAAGCTTAACCTCATAGGCCACCCGGCGACTGTCCGGACTAAAGAGGAGATTGGAGATTTCATCGAACTGTCTCCCCTTTTTGCCGTCCATCACAACGAGCCATCCCCCATCGATATCGGCCCAATAGGCTACTCGCCGGCCGTCCGGGCTGAAGATGGGGTCTGTCTCAATGTAGTCATAGGGACCCTCCTCTATGCCATCCACCACGACAATCCACTTCCCGTCATTCCTGGCCGCATAGGCCACCCGCTGGCTGTCCGGGCTGAAGGCGAGAGTCCCGTTCCCAACCTTATCGTCGAGCCCTGATTTTTTGGCGTCGTAGTGCTTCCCCTCGTTGCCGTCCACTACTACGAGCCACTTTCCGCCAATTTCGGCCCAATAAGTCACACGGCGGCTGTCCGGACTGAAGAAGGGGCCAGGCTTGATGTTGGCGTACTTCTCCGCCACTTTGCCCTCGTATTGTTTCCCCTCTTTGCCGTCCACCACAACGAACCATTTCTTGCCAACTTCGGCCCAATAGGCTACCCGATGACTATCCGGGCTGAAGACGAGACTCCGGCTGCCAATGTCATCGTAGGGTTTCCCTTCATGGCCATCGATAACGACAAAATGCTTGGCACCGTCCCAGGCCACGTAGGCCACTCGTCGGCTGTCCGCGCTGAAGGCGGGTCCGTCGCCATAGTAAAAGTAGGGTTTCCCCGGCTTGCCGTCCACTACGACGAAGCACTTAGCGTTTGCTCCCTCCGCCCAATACGCCAACCGTCGACTGTCCGGACTGAAGACGGGAGTCCAGTTGTCATCGTAGGGTCCCTCCTCCTTGCCATCCACCACAACAAACCACTTCTCGCCGTTCTTGGCTGCGTAGGCCAGCCGGCGACTGTCCGGGCTGAAGAAGAGAGTCCCGTTCCCGCCGTCAACGTCCAACTTCTCCTCATTCTTGCTATCGAATAGTCTCCCCTCGTTGCCGTCCACTACAACGAGCCATTTCTCGCCAATCTTGGCCCAATAAGCCACCCGACGGCTATCCGGACTGAAGACGGGTTGGATGATGAAGTCATAGGCTTTCTCTTCTTTGCCATCCACCACTACAACAAATTTATCGTCTGCTTTGGTCACATAGACCACCCGCCGTGAGTCCGGGCTAACAACAATCAGACGAGCAGCCGTAGAAGAGTCGAAGTGGCAGACAAACTTTTCGGAATACATCCTGTCACCACGGAAAACTTCGGAAATCCGTTTGCACCCCACTGTGGGGAGGAGCAGGGTAAGCAGGATCAGGGCCTTGAGCGTTCTCATCGTCCTTCCTTTCTGTGGGCGTCGCGCAAAGGCACGCCCGTGCTGGCGATAGGCAGCTCCGCGCCTCATCCCATGATGTCATGGCGGGCGGAGCATCAGCCACTTCGGGTGTGCCTGACCAGCCTACCGCCCGTGTTCACCAGCCGTCGCTGCTGACGAGTCAAGGACCGAAGCTGCGATAATATGGCTGTCTTCCTGGCCGCCTGATAACCCTGGTCGGACAGGGCCATGACTGAACTCCAACGCTC
Organism: Bryobacterales bacterium; assembly: GCA_963843095.1. Taxonomy (GTDB): domain Bacteria; phylum Acidobacteriota; class Terriglobia; order Bryobacterales; family Bryobacteraceae; genus Bog-375. The sequence continues at coordinate 249 of CAWJLI010000171.1, read as the reverse complement.
CCATGCTGAACTTCGCGCCGCAGTGATGCCGGCCGGCAAGGAGATCCGCAAGCTGAGTCTTGGGAGAGCCGAAGCCCCGTGCTTGCCATTCTTCGCCGCGTCCTGCGGGAGGCCGGCGCCGCGGCACGAAACGAGGGAATCACGCGGGTCCGACTCGACTTGAAGAAGCCCGAATAGGTCCGCGGGATGGCGGGTGGCTACCGATATGGCGCGATAACGGTGACTAGGATTCACGCGCAGTGCTGAAGC
>CAWJLI010000170.1:0-19331 GCA_963843095.1 Bryobacterales bacterium | reverse complement strand
ATGTTGTGTACGCTTCTTCGTTCAGTTCATCTTGCTATCTATATTCCGCCGCAGGCGCCTCGCTGCGCGCGGCCCGCTGCTTGAGTTCGTCCATCGCACGCTGGTAGAACTGGCGGCCGGTTTGCTCGAGCGATTGACTGAGCGCGTCCAGTTCCCGGGTGGTGGAAAAATCGAGCAGGTACTTGGAGCCGGCCGAGGTGATCCACAAAGTGGCCAGCAGGGGGAGCAAGGTGGCCGCGAGAAAAATCAGGATGAGCCTGTTGCGAAGCCGGTTCACCAGTCGCGCCGGCTCGGCGAACGGCGCAGGTCCGCCAGCCGCAACCGCCTCTCCATCACCCAGTGCGGTTCTCCGTCCGGCTTGCGGCTGAAGAATTCGATCAGCCCGCTGATGCTGATACCGGATTCGCTCACAATGCTGGCCATGTCCTTCGGATCGGCGGTGCGCAGATCGAACCGCATCCAGAAAGCCCGGTCCGGCGCCACGCCCAGTGCGCTCACCATCATGTTGTCCATGCACCAGGCTTCGGCCTGTTCCGCGGTGAGTCCCAGCCGCGATTCCGGTGTGGCGCCCGGAATGGTGACTTTGAACCGCCCCTCCCAAATGTCGTAGCTCACGTAAAAGCGCTGCGGCGCGTGGCGGAATGGGGTAACGTGATCCTCCCGCAGCAGGGTGATCTGCGACAGGAACACCACCGTGCGCGCGTCCTTGAGCTTTTCCAAGGCGCGCCCGCTGATAAAGTGCAAATCGGGCAGCACCGGACGGAGCGTGTCACCGTCAAAAGCCACGTCCATGGAACTGGCGCGCGCGATGAGCAAAGGGAGGGCGAGGCCGGCCAGAAGCCAGCTTCTTCGGCTCATCCTCGCTGCGCGCGGCTGCGCCATCAATAGTTCATGCCCACCATAAATACCGGATCCATCCTCCCGTTGCGCAACGGGAACGCCACGGCCAGCGAAAAAATGCCCTGGCGCAGTCCGGCTCCGACCGAGCTTCTGGCTACCGCGGCCTGGCCGCTGTCCCAGATGGCACCCGAGTCGCAGAAAATCTGAAAGACTCCGTAATGATATTCGACGGTATTGTGGACCACGCGGTTTCCGCCCAGCGGGTCCAGGTCGAATTTATTCCATCCTCGCAGGCTGGTGCTGTTACCCAGCACGAAACGCTCATACAGCGGCGCAGTACCCAGAAGTACGCCGCCCCAACCATCATCCACCAATTCCTGCTTGCCGTGGGTGAGCCGGTAGCGGAATCCCCAGCGGTGGCGGCTGTAAGCGTAGTCGCTGGCCAGCGCGTGGCTGCCGGCGCGCAAATCGTAGTCGGCCTCCAGCGCCTGGTCCGAAGATCCCTCCATCTCCTGGTGATAGCGCGCACCGGCAACAAAGGCATCGGCGGCCTGTGGCGGCGCGCCGGGCAGTTGTGCCCCGAGGCTTTCGAAGCTGGCGCCGAAACTCACTTCGAGCGGCCGCGCCACCCGCACCGACAGCACCGGCTGAAACTCTTCCCGTGTGCGATAGAGCTGGGATGGGTCGGTGGCTGCGACAGCGGAGCGGTTCCACAATTCGTGGTAGCTGCCGAATTCGAAGCGGAGCCGCGCCCGCTGGTCCAGCAGCGGCTGGCTCTCGTAGCGGGCCACCACGCCGGTGTAGCGCTCCACCAGCTCGTCGCCATCGCTCACCAGGCCCGCCGTGAACCCGTTATTGTGCACCGTCGCGGTTCCCTCTACCGCGCCGCTCCAGCCCTGCTCGCCCTGGTAAAGGAATTTGGGCACGGAGGCGTCAAACCGCGTGGGTGGCACTTCCACCTGGAAAACCACCTGCACGTACTCCGGACTCTTGCCGCGCAACACATGATGTTCCACCGTGCGCGCGCGGAGTTCCTTGCGAAGGCGTTTGGCCAGATCGTCGAGCCGCGCCGGATTGAGCCTTTCCCCCACCAGTGCGGCAATCTCCTTGCGCAGCCCGGAACTGATCTTGCGATCGCGATCCACCGCGGGACTGGTGCTCCATCCATCCCCCGCGACCATCACCGTTTCCACTGTGTACCGGCTGTTCACGTTGGTTTCCGAATCCTGTGTGCCCGAGGCCAGCAGCCCTCCCACGAGCAGCAAGCTGAGCCAGAAATATTTCATACCGGGCCAAAAAGCATTTGATACGCCACGAACAACTGTATGAAAACAAGAGGAATAAAAGATGAGTGCTTGTGACTTCGCGTCACAGGTGTGGGGTGCGCGGAGGCGGCGCACCGCCCGCTCGAGCGGTCCGGTGCGGCTAGAGAACCTTCGCCAGCTCGGCTGCGAATGCGCTGCGGGGCGCCTGTTCCCGGTCGCGGCCGCTACGTTTTCTGCGGTCGGTTTTGACAATGCGAGTGGCATTGGCACTGGGCGCTGCAATCGGTTGCGCTCCACGGCTCTCTTTGCCCTTCGGGGGCTGCGCCGGATTGGCTCGCAACAGACGGTCTTCCAAAGGTGCGCGATCGAAGCGGCGAATGATCGAGGCCATTTCGTCCGCGGTGGGAGCTTCGACAAACGCAAAGCCCTTCGATTCCTGTGTTTCGTGATTGCGAATCACTTTGACGGCGTCGGCCACCAGATCTTCGGCGGCGAGCCATTGCTTGATGTCATCGGCGGTAACCCATGACGGGAGGTTGCCAAGAAAAACGGTAAAGCTCATTCAGTTGATTCTGTGACTCCGTGGTTGGATTTCAGACACTGGGGGGATTCCGATCTGCCTCACCGATAGTATCAGACCACCGCACCCGATTGCAATCACGGATCTTTCTCGGTGCGCCGCTCCGGACCGTACGCCCGGCCGCCGGCGCGCCCATCTCCGTCACTCGCCGGTGTTCCCGAGCTTCCAGAGAATCTGCCGCAGCATGCCCAATGTAACCGGGGCATCGCGCGCGGTGATGTTCCAGCGGCGGATCATGCGCCGCAGTTTCTCTTCGGTGGATCGTGCGGTCAGCGGATTCACATAGCCGCTCGAGCGCAGGGCCTGCTGCCACAGAGCCGTGATCTGTTCATTCTCGGCGGCGCACGCGGGTTTGACGCGCTCGGGGCCTGCGGCGGCGGCTCGTGGGTCGCGTGCCAGTTCGTAAAGGCACAGAGCTACTGCCTGGCCCAGATTCATCGACAAATCGCGATCGAGGGTCGGGATGCGCATCAGCCAGTGGCAGTGGCTGAGATCCTCGTTGGACAGACCGAATTTCTCCGAGCCGAACAGCAGCGCCACGGGCGTTCGCGGCAGCCTGCGCAGCATCAGCCGCGCGCCATACTCCAGGCGGCGCAGCGGGTGGTGCAGTTCGCGATGCCCCAGCGACGTGGTGCCCACCACCAGCGTCGCATCGGCCACCGCTTCGGCGGTACTCGAGAACTCTTCAGCCCGCTCGAGCAGCGGCGCCGCGCCCACGGCCGAGCGCGCTTCGCGGTAGGCGACGTCGTACGGGTTCACCACCCGCAACCGGGTGAACCCGAAGTTCGCCATCGCCCGCGCCGCCGCCCCGATATTCAGCGGATTGCGCGGGGACACCAGCACCACGCGAAGATGGTCTTTCCAGCCGGTCAAGGATGCTTTGATGGTAGCGCACACGAAAGCGCGGCGACCCGCTACGAAGCGACGCTTCGCTCGAGGTGAATCGCGGGACAATTATAGTCACTCCGATTTGACAATCCACCACCGAGCCGCTAACCTAAAATTTTGCGACCAATAGATCGCTGGAGAAGTGTGTCAATGAGTACGGAGTTCCCTTCCAAGAACGGCATCGCTCGCCGCTGGCACGTCATCGACGCCCAGGGTGTGGTTTTGGGCAAGATCGCCACCAAGACGGCCATGATATTGATGGGCAAGACCAAACCATCCTATACGCCGTTCCTGGATACGGGCGATCATGTGATCGTCATCAACGCGGCGAAAGTCCGGCTGAGCGGCCGGAAAGAAGAAAACAAGGTATACCGCCATTTCACCGGGTATCCGGGCGGGCTGGTGGAGAAGAGTTTCAAGCGGGTGCGCGCGGAAAAGCCCATTCGCATCGTGGAAGAAGCCGTGCAGGGCATGCTTCCCAAGACCAAGCTCGGCAAACAGATGTTCCGGAAACTGCAGGTCTATGCGGGTGACCGGCATCCGCACGCGGCGCAGAAACCGACCGCGCTGGCCGTAAAATAGGTGGAAGGCGAGGGTTTAGTGGCAGCGAGCATAGTTCAGTATTTGGGTACGGGCCGCCGCAAGAGTTCGGTGGCCAGGGTGTTTTTGCGGCCCGGCAAGGGCGAAATCAAGGTCAACGACCGCGCGTTCGAGAATTTTTTCCCGACCGAAAGCTCGCGCGCACTGGTGCGGCAGCCGTTGGCGGCCACCGAAACGGCGGACAAGTTCGACATCCTGATTCTCGCCGATGGCGGCGGTGTCATCGGACAGGCGGGCGCGGCCCGTCTGGGTGTGGCCAGGGCCCTGGTGGAGTTCAACGCGGAATTGCGGCCGAAGCTGAAGAAGCTGGGTTATCTCACGCGCGACCCGCGCGCCCATGAGCGCAAGAAGTACGGCCAAAAGGGCGCCCGCAAGCGGTTCCAGTTCTCCAAACGATAGTTTTTTCGGCGGAGCCGGCGTGTGCCGGCCCCAGCCTGTTGTAACCATCGGCCTTCCGATTGTCCGGCGCCGCAAATCTCGCTTTGGACCGCGGGCGGAAACGGAAGGCTGCACAAGGGGAAGTTTTTCCCGCTGAGCAAGTGAACAGGAGGCAGTTTGCCCGCAATTTCCATGAAAGAATTGCTCGAAGCAGGCGTTCACTTCGGGCACCAGACCAAGCGCTGGAATCCGAAGATGAAGGAATACATCTTCGGCGAACGCAACGGCATCTACATCATCGATCTGCAAAAGACCTTGAAGATGTTCAAGGACGCCGCCCGGTTCGTCCAGGAGATGGCCGCGCAGGGCAAGAACGTGCTCTTCGTGGGCACCAAGCGCCAGGCGCAGGAGGCCATCGCCGAAGAGGCCGTCCGCTGCCAGATGTATTTCGTCAACCAGCGCTGGCTGGGCGGCCTGCTCACCAACATGGCCACCGTGCAGAAGTCCATTAAGCGGCTGAAGGAACTGGACGCCATGGCGTCGCCCGAAGGCGGCGGATACGCCGGCCGTCCCAAGAAGGAAGCCATTCGCCTGGAGCGCGAGCGCAAGCACCTGGAGCAGAATCTGTCCGGCATCAAGGATATGCCAGGCCTGCCCGACGTGCTCTTCGTGATCGATTCGAACAAGGAAGCGATTGCGGTGAAGGAAGCGCAGCGGCTCGGCATTCCGGTGGTGGCCATCGTGGACACCAACTGCGATCCCGACGAAGTGGATTGGGTGATCCCCGGCAACGACGATGCCCTGCGCGCCATCCGGCTGTTCGCCAGCAAGATCGCCGACGCCGTGGTGGAAGGCCGCCAGCTCGCCAGCGAACACGATTTCGCGGCGCCGCCCAAGCCCGTCAGCGAGGAAGCGCCGGCGGAAGAGAGCATGCTCGAGTACACCGAATACGTGGACCCGAAGTACGCCGAGAAGATCATGGCCGAGAGCCTGAGCCTGGCCGAAGAGCCGGCGGCGGCCTCGCCGCGCAAAGGACCGGCTTCGGAAACCGCGGAGCCGGTCGCCGAGACGGTGGTCACGGAAAGCGGAAGTTAATACCAGCGGGCCGGGCAATCCGCGCGGCCCCTGCACTCTAATTGGAAACGGAAACCAAGCGATTATGGAAATCACCGCGGCACTGGTCAAAGACCTGCGCGAGCGCACCGGCGCCGGCATGATGGAATGCAAGAAGGCTCTCCAGGAAGCCAAGGGCGACATCGGGGAAGCGGAAGTGGTGCTGCGCAAGCACGGCATTTCCTCGGCCGGCAAGAAGGCCGGCCGCGTCACCAAGCAGGGCCTCATCGGCACCTACATTCACGCGGGCGGGCAGCTCGGCGTGATGGTGGAAGTGAATTGCGAGTCCGATTTCGTGGCCCGCACCGATGTTTTCCAGGAACTGGTCCACGACGTGGCGATGCACATCGCCGCCGCCGATCCCCGCTACCTCCGCCGTGAGGACGTGCCCGCGGCGGTGCTCGAAAAGGAAAAAGAGATCGCCCGCGCCCGCGCGCTGCTGGAGGGCAAGCCGGAGAAGATCGCTCGACCGCATCGTGGAAGGCCGTCTCGGCAAGTTCTACGAAGAGGTGTGCCTGCTCGAGCAGCCTTTCGTCAAAGAGGCCACCCTCACCATCGACCAGCTCGTCAAGACCAAGGTTGCCAAGCTGGGCGAAAACATCACTGTCAGCCGCTTCGTCCGCTTCAAGGTGGGAGACGTGGCGGCGGCCGAAGCCGGCGGCGAGAACTCCGTGCCCGAACCGGTCGCCCAGTAAATGCCCGCCTACAAGCGCATCCTGCTCAAGTTGAGCGGCGAGGTGTTGGCGGGCGGCGCCCAGTTCGGCATCGATGCCGATCGCGTCCAGGGACTGGCGCAGGAGATTGCCGATGTGGCCGCGGCCGGCGTCCAGATCGGCGTGGTGGTGGGCGGCGGCAATATTTTCCGCGGCGTCTCCGGCGCCGGCCGCAAACTGGATCGCGTCACGGCCGACCACATGGGCATGCTGGCCACCGTCATCAACTCGCTGGCGCTCTCCGACGCCCTGGAGCAGATCGGCGTTGCCACCCGCGTGATGACCGCCATCGAAATGCGGCCGGTGGCGGAGCCGTACATCCGCCGCCGCGCCATCCGCCACCTGGAAAAGGGCCGCGTCGCCATTTTCGCCGCCGGCACTTCCAACCCATATTTTTCCACCGACACTGCCGCCACTCTGCGCGCGCTCGAGATCAAGGCCGACGTGATCGTCAAGGCCACCCGCGTCGATGGCGTCTATGACCGCGACCCGTTGCAGTTCCCCGAGGCGGTCCGGTTCTCCGAGGTTTCCTACCTCGAGGTGCTGGCCAAGGGCCTGGGGGTGATGGACTCCACCGCCATTGCCATGTGCCGGGACAACAAGCTGCCGATCATTGTTTTCAATTTGAAGACAACCGGCAATATAATGCGAGTAGCCATGGGCGAACCCGTCGGCACCGTGATTCATTAGGACGGTTTACGGAGATACTCTATGAAGACTGAACAGCCAGCACCTGCTACCACCTTCAACACCGTCAAGGAGGTTGAGGCCAACCTCAAGGCGCGCATGGACAAGGCCGTCAGCGACCTGCAGCACGAAATGGCCACCATCCGCACCGGCCGCGCTTCCCTGGGCATTCTGGACCACATTCGCGTGGATTACTACGGTACCCCCACGCCGCTCAATCAGCTTGCCAACCTGCACGTGCCCGAGCCGAGTCTGATCACTGTCCAGCCGTGGGACGTTTCGCAGATCGGGCCGATCGAAAGGGCCATTCGCGTTTCCGACCTCGGCCTCAACCCGGCCAACGACGGCAAGATCATCCGCCTGCCCATCCCGCCGCTCAACGAGGAGCGCCGCAAGGAACTGGTGAAGCGCCTGCACGCCACCGCCGAGCACCATCGCGTCTCGATCCGCAACATTCGCCGCGACGGCAACGAGAACGTCAAGAAGCTGGCCAAGGACAAGAAAATCACCGAGGACGACGAGAAGCGCAGCTTCGACGAAGTCCAGAAGCTCACCGACGGCTACATGCTGAAAGTGGACCAGGCCGCCAAGATCAAGGAAAAGGAAATCCTGGAAATCCGGTGATCCGCCGCAGCCGGCACAAGGCGTGAAGCTCGTTGCGAGCTGCGGAGCACCTGGAAGCGGCACTCCCGGGGGGAACCGGCGGGGATGCTGAGGGAATCGAAAGATGACTGTAGACGAAATACGAGAGCTGATCCAGTTGGCGTCGGAAACCGGGATCGCGGAACTCGAAGTGCAGCGCGGCGACAACCGCGTGCGCATCCGCCGCGCGGCGTTTGCGCCGCAGGAGATCGTGCTGGCGCCGCCATCTTACGCGGCACCGGCGCCCGTCCAGGCGGTGGCGCCCGCGGCTTCGGCCGAGCCGGCGGCGCCCAAGGACCGCGACCAACCCGTCGACGCCAACCTGACACTGGTGAAATCGCCCATCGTCGGCACCTTCTACGAGTGTCCGTCGCCAGGCGCCCCGCCTTTCGTGCGCCTGGGCGAAAAGGTGCAGCCGGGCAAAGTGCTGTGCATCATCGAATCCATGAAGCTGATGAACGAGATCGAATGCGAGACCTCGGGCGTCGTGGAGAGCAGGCTGGTGATGAACGGGCAGCCGGTGGAGTACGGGGAGGCGTTGTTTGCCATCCGTGCCGTTTAAGAAAATACTCATCGCCAACCGCGGCGAAATAGCGGTCCGGGTCATCATGGCGTGCAAGGAGCTGGGCATCCACACGGTAGCCGTGTACTCGGAAGCGGATTGCTACAGCTCGCACGTGCGCTACGCCGACCAGGCCATCTGCATCGGCCCGGCCAAGAGCGCGCGCAGCTATCTGAACGTAGCGGCGATCATCAGCGCGGCGGAAATCACCAACGTCGACGCCATCCATCCCGGCTACGGTTTCCTGAGCGAGAACGCCGGGTTCGCCGAAGTTTGCGAGACGTCGGGCATCCGTTTCATCGGCCCGCAGCCCCAGGTCATCCGCCTGATGGGCGTCAAGGAGCAGGCGCGGGCCTTCATGCGCGAAATGGGCGTTCCCGTGCTGCCCGGCTCGCCGCGCGTGCTGGCCAGCCCCGAAGAGGCGCTGGAGCTGGCCGAAAAAATCGGCTACCCGGTGATTCTGAAGGCTTCCGCCGGCGGCGGCGGACGTGGCATGCGCGTCGTCCACAACGCCAAGGATCTGCCCGCGCTGTTCGCCCAGGCGCAGCAGGAAGCCGGCGCCGCGTTCAGCTCGGCCGACGTCTACCTCGAGAAGTTCATCCCCGCCCCGCGCCACATCGAGTTTCAGATTCTGGCCGACGACCAGGGCAACGTGGAGATCCTGGGCGAACGCGAGTGCAGCATCCAGCGGCGTCACCAGAAGCTGATCGAGGAATCGCCTTCGCCGGTGGTCACCGACGCGCAGCGCGCGGAAATTTCGGCGGCGCTGCGTAAGGCCATTCAGGCGGCCGGCTACACCAACGCGGGCACCGTCGAGTTCCTGATGGACGAAACCGGCAAGCTCTATTTCATCGAAGTGAATGCCCGCGTGCAGGTGGAGCACCCGGTCAGCGAATTCGTCACCGGCGTGGACATCGTCAAGAGCCAGATCCGCATCGCGCAGGGCGAATCGCTGCCGGAGATTCTCCCCGGCCCCGTGGAATTGCGCGGCCACTCCATCGAGTGCCGCATCAACGCGGAGAACCCGGAAACCTTCGCGCCCTCGCCCGGCCGCATCACCGGCTTCCACCTCCCCGGCGGCATCGGCGTGCGCGTCGACACCTGGGCCTATACCGATTGCGTGATCCCGCCCTATTACGACTCGCTGGTGGCCAAGCTGATCGTTTATGGCAACGACCGCGCCGAGGCCATCGCGCGTATGCGCCGCGCGCTCGACATGTTCGTCATCGAGGGCATTCACACCTCGATTCCGCTGCACCAGCGCATCCTGGCCGACCCCGATTTCCAAGCCGGCCGATTCGATACCAGCTTCATCAACCGCTTCCTGCCGGCAGCGAAAGCGGCGAAACACGGATAGCCCGGCAAGAGACCCAGCCAGCGACCCCCGCGGACAAACCATCCGGTTAGAGCCGAAACACTTCGGTTCGCCTGGGCGGGCACCCATGACATGCGAGTGACCGCGCAAAGCCCGCGTTTTCAATCAGCTGATATCGCCGGCGGGTTGGCCCGGCGATTGCCCTTAGGGATGCGTATGCATACCTCAGCAGCTTTGATCAAACCGCTCGCCGCCGCCCGCAGGTACCGTTCGACGCCTTCGCCCGACGATTCGGCGTACGGCGCACGAAACCGCAAGGCGGTGCGCTTTCAACTGGCTCTCCCGCTCCGTTACCGGACTGCGGACGATGCAGGCTGCGGCAAGATCCTGAACATCAGCAGTTGCGGCGCGCTGTTCACGACCGAGCGCCCGTTGGCGTTGCATGCGGATGCTACGTTGAGTATGAAATGGCCGGTGCTGCTGTCCGACTCGGTACACCTGAGCCTGGTGGTTGCCGGCAAGATTGTGCGCGTGGAGCCGGGGCGGGCGGCCCTGCAAATCCAGAAATACGAATTCCGGACCTGCCGTCCGTCCCTCTTCCTGGCAGCGGCGCGCCAGAACACCTCAGGCCTCGGGTCTGGGCTTCAAGTTCAGGTTGCGGACGATGCGGTGCAGCGAATTGGGATGTAGGTCGAGCAATCGCGCGGCCTCCGCGTGATTGCCGTTGGTTTTTTGAAACGTCTCGAGGATGAGGCGCTTCTTGGCTTCCGTGATGGAGTCGTTGAAGCCGCCTGCGGAGACGGCCGGGGACCCGCCCGATTCGATCACCGATTCGGGCAGGTCCTCCGGCTGAATGCGATCGGTGCTGCCGAGCACCAGCGCGCGTTCGATCGCGTTTTCCAGTTCGCGCACGTTGCCCGGCCAGTCGTACCCGCGCAGCAGCGCCAGCGCCTGCGGTGAAATACCGGTAATCCACTTCTTCAATTTACGGCTGTGCTTGCGCACGAAATGGTTGGCCAGCGGCTCGATGTCCTCGCGGCGCTCCCTTAACGGCGGCAGGAGCAAGGAAACCACGTTGAGCCGGTAATAAAGGTCGGCGCGAAACGCGCCGCGGCGGATGGAGTCCTCCAGATCGCGGTTGGTGGCCGTCACGATGCGCACATCGGTACGGATGGGGCGCGTGCCTCCGACGCGTTCGAACTCCCGCTCCTGCAGGACGCGCAGCAGTTTCGCTTGCAGCGTGGGAGACATTTCGGTCACCTCGTCGAAGAAGACCGTGCCGCCTTGCGCCTCTTCCAGCTTTCCCTTTTTCTGCGCCACCGCACCCGTGAAGGCGCCTTTCTCGTGGCCGAACAACTCGCTTTCGAGCAAAGTCTCGGTAATCGCCGCGCAATTGATGGCCTGGAACGGTTTGCCGGCGCGCAGGCTGTTGCGATGGAGGGCCGTGGCGGCCAGTTCCTTGCCGGTGCCGCTCTCGCCGAGGATCAACACGGTGGAATCGGTCGGCGCCACCTTGGCAATGGTGTCGTAAACCCGTCGCATACGGGGGCTCTCGCCGACCATGTTGTGGTCCAGGTTGGCAACCGCCGAGCGCTGCCGGAGTTCGCTTTCCCGGTAGCGCGCGCCGAGCGCGGCATCCACCAGTGCGGCGGTGAGCCCGGCGGCCTTGCTCAGGAAGCGAAGATGATCCTCCTCAAAGCCCGCCTTGGGATCGCCCGTGGCGAAACACAGGACTCCGATGAAGCGCTCGAACGCCAAAAGAGGGACGGCCAGGATCGAACTGACGCGCGGTCCGACGGCGATGCCGGGTGGGCTCGCGGCGGCCGGCGTGACGGGACGCCGCCACAGAACCGGCGCGGGTTCCCGCGTCATTTTGTCCAGCAGCGCGGCGGGTGATACCGAAACGCCCTCGCTCCCTGGCGCTTTCCGCCACTCGATGACGGAGTCAGGCTCGCCGGGACTCGCTCCTCCCAGGATCAACACTCCCAGTTCGGCCGCCAGCGCGGAGCACAACGATTCCAGGATCCGGCGCCCTACATCGTCCACCCGCGCGGCGGATGGAATCGCCTCGCCCACGGCGAGCAATGCGTCGAAATATTGCCCGAGGGCGCCGCTCAAACGGCTGCTGTCCGGAACGCGGAGCATTTGCGTGCTGGCCAGGTAGATCCCGGTGGCCGGTTTTACCGGTTCGCCCTGCGGCGTGCCCGGCGCGGCGTCGGCAACAAAGAGGAACAGCGACTCGCCGAGCTTGATTTCATCGCCGCTGCGGAGCGTGTGCTCCACCAGCGGCATGCCGTTGACGTAAGTTCGGTTGACGCTGCCGCTATCGGTGATGACGATCTCGGAGGCGCGGCGGGCCAGCACGCAATGGTTCCGCGAGACGGAAGGGTCCGGGATGCACAGGGTGTTGTTCACCGAGCGGCCAATCGAGAAGGTCTCCGCTTCGCTTTCGGGGAGCGGGAACACGCCTCCGCATAGCGGACCAACGATAGAGACCAGCTTGGGCATTCGAGAGAGCCAGTATATCGTAAGCACGCCGGCCGCTGGGTTCGGCAAACATCGGTAAACCCCGCGGCGTGCCCTAGGCGCGTGGCGCGGCATTAAGAAATGTCGATGACTCTCGACACAGCAGCCCAACTGGCCGCGCCACGCCGGCCGGCGGAGGCTGTCTAGCCTGAGGAGCCGAGAGTCGTCTCGGCTTTTCTGCTGGCGGCAGCCCTCCACCACCCATCCGCCAGCGGCCGTTTCGGTCAGACTCCAACCAAAAACGGAGCTTAAGTGCCTTGTTTCGGTCAAATTTCGGCCAGAATCCAGCCGAAATGCCTGGCGCGCGGAACCCTTTCCGCCCGGGGTGATGCCTGATACGATGCAGGGTGAGCCAATGCTCGAGCTTGCCGCCAACGATCCGCTGATCAAGACGTATCTCAAGGACCTACAGCGTCTGAAGGGGCAGGACGTGATGCACGAGCTGGGGCTGAAGGGACCTTTCCAGAATCTGCTCGATAGAGCCGCCAGGAAGCGCGGCTGGACGCTGGTCCCGGAGCTTTCGACTTACTCCGGCGGCAAGCGCGTGGTTCCCGACGGGACAGTGCGCGACGAATTCCGCCTGGCGCGCGGCTGGTGGGAAGCCAAGGACACCTCCGACAGACTCGCCGCGGAAATCCAGAAGAAAATCAAGGCCGGATACCCGACCCGCAACACCATCTTCGAGGATACGCAGACCGCCGTCCTCTACCAGGATCGCGGCGAAGCCGGCGAATACGCGCTCGGCGAGCCGTTGAAGATAGCGGAGCTGATGAACCGCTTCTTCTCCCACAACGAATCCGACGAGCGCGAATTCCAGCGCGCCATGGACGAATTCAAGAGCCGGATTCCGGACCTGGCGCAGTCCCTCCGCGACCACATCGACGAAGCGCACAAGAAGAACAAGAAGTTCCGCGAGGCCTTCGCCGCGTGCGCGTCGAGAGAATGAAGCTGAGCGCGGATAAGCAGTCGCTGCGCGTGAACGAGTCGTTGACGCTGGTCGGCATTCCGCCCGAGGTATTCGAATACCGGCTGGGGTCGCGGTCGGCGCTGGAGTGGGTGATCGATCAGTACCAGGTGAAAGGCGAATCCGACCCGAATCGCGAGGACGATCCCGGCTACATTGTGCGGCTGGTAGGCCAGGTGGTGCGCGCGAGCGTGGCGACGGTCGAGATCGTGAAAGCTCTTCCGGATTACCGATAAGCAAGTAATCAGGGGGCGGTGGCCGGGCCCTGGACAGTGCCTTGCAACACCCGGCGCATGCTGGCGGCCTCCACAGAGCTGAATTTTAGACATCCTTGGCGAATAGCCTCCAGATCTCTGCGATCCCACGCCGGACGCATGACCCCTTTGGCGGCGTGCCCGGGGCCGAGCAGCAAATGGCCCAACTCGTGCGCAATCACGCAGCCCAGCAGTGTCGTGAGTTCCGCCTCTTTGGCACTGGCCAGTGCCTGCACGGCCTGATAGTACACTTCCACGATATAGCCTCCGTTGTCGACCGGCAAAAAAGCCTCACCCAGAGTGTCTAACGCCGCCGCAGCCGGCTTGATGAACGGCCGGCCGTCACGGAGCCGCAGGGTGAACCAGTGCCGCTGAACCGCGTCGTCCCCCTCCAGGCCAGCCTCGCACTTCGCCCACACGATTTCGATGTTCATGGAGTGGAACAGAGCTGCCGCCGCGGCTTCGGCTCCCAATGCGACCCTCTGGTCCAGGCGTCCACGGGTGCAGACGGAGACGGTCATCCGTTCGCCGGCAAACAGCGGCATTGCGAAAAGGATGGTGCAAATCATCGCCGGAACTTGCATGCGAACCTCCCCGGAGCAGGGCGTTCCTGCCCCGTAGCCGCCCTTTATCTTCCGCCCAGGCCCGCCTCCCGCCGCAGCGCATCCGCCCGGTGGAGGCTTACAGCGCCTTGGGCGGCTGTTTCATCAGGTCGTCGAATTCGGGCAGCGCGCGGACCGCGGCGAAGTCCTCGTCTTCCAGCAGCCTCCTGCGCTCCTTGAAGCCGCACTCCAGGGCCTTGCGAATGTACTGCAGTGCCAACTCGTTGTTTCCGCTTCTGGCATAGAGCCGCGCCAGGTAGAAGTCGAACTTGGCTCGAGCGGTGGTGCTTCGCTCCTCGATCAGTACGCCGCGGCTGCCGTGCCGCTCGAAGATGTCGGGATCCAACTCCAGCGCCCTCTGCAGATTGCGCTGCCATTGGGCGTCGTTATGCCGCGCCAGCCATGCCATGCCCAGATTGATGTGGATCGAAGCCGACTGCGGCTGCAGTGCGAGCGCGCGCTTGTACAGCGCGGTGGCGCGGCGGTAGTTTCCCTGCACGTAATACAGTGTGCCCAGGTTGTTGATTGCCTCGGCATAATTCGGTCTGGCCCTGATCGCGAGTTCGTAGTACTGCCGCGCTGCCGCGTGATCGAACTGCTGTTGATAGGCTATCCCGATCATGTTCAGCGTTACCGGTGTCATCGGCTCGATCCTGCCGTAAGTCTCGATCGCCTCGCGGAACATCTTGCGCGCCATGTATATGTCCGCGCGCTCCTCCAGTGAGAGGTCTGACGCGGGTCCCGGCGATGCACTCTCAACCGCCTCCTGACCATCAGCCGTGAAGGAGCCATCTCCTGCCGGCACCAGAGCCGAGCTCCAGCGAGCCTCGAATGGCAGCGTGGATGCGCCGGCGCCGCCCTGTGCGTCTGCCAGTCCTGCCGTGAAGCAGGACCCTGGCAGCGTGAGCATCAGAAAGCCCAAGAATGTGAAACGCGTCGATTTCATGACTGAGCCTCCTTTACGTTGGTCTTCAGGTCACCCCCGCGCGTGGCCTCACTCTAAAAAGCGGAAATGGAGGGCAATCACTCTCATTGGGGCTGCGGGGAATTGCCGGGTGGGTACGGGTGGCTCTGCCAACCGGGATTAAGCCCGGAGTCAGGCAGTGCGCGTTCGACGCACGCCGGGGAACAGATCTTACGGCGACCATAACCGCCTCCCGGAGCGGCCACCGCTATCCGGGCGCCAGCCACCAGGTCCCACCGGCGCGCCCGGCGCGCCTGCCGATCCGAGTTGATAGACGCCACTCCGCCCATTCCCGTTGCAAGCGGACCACCTGCCCGGACGCGGCCCACTCGACGGTTTGGCTTCGTCACGGGTCTCATGATCAAAGACGCACTTACAGTACAGACAACATGGGCCGGACGATAGCGATATAATCGCCAGAGCAGGGTGGCATGGCAGAGGCGGCGCAGAGGGGAATCGCGGCTCCCGTCCAGGATCAGTTCAACACCGCGCTGGCGGCGCTAGTCGAACAGGTGAAACGCGATCGCTCCGTCCTCGCCGCGATTCTCTGCGGGAGTCTCTCGCACGATACGGTCTGGTCCAAGTCCGATATCGACCTGGTGCTCGTGACGATCGACGATAAACAGGCGGACCGCAAAGGTATTTCCCTGTATGCGGAGGGGATCAACGTCCATGCCAACCTCATGACGCGCGGCGATTTTCGCAAGACCGTGGAAGGCTCGCTGGCGAGCTCGTTCATCCATTCCCTGCTGGCCAAAGGACGCCTCCTCTACACCCACGACGAGACCATCGCCGCCCTCTGCCAGCGCCTGACGGCACTGGGCGAACGCGACACCCGGCTGCAGCTTCTGGCAGCGGCGAGTCACGCCCTCCCCTGCTTATACAAGGCGCAGAAATGGCTGATCACACGCGGGGACCTCGACTACGCGGCGCTATGGATTCTCTACGCTGCCAACGCGCTGGCCAAGATTGAAGTGCTGCAGGCCGGGTTACTGGCGGACCGCGAAGTGCTGCCGCAGGCCCTGAAGCTGAATCCCTCCCTTTTCAAGATCGTCTACGCGGACCTTCTGAACTCGAAGAAGAGCCGTCCGCGCATCAAGGCCGCGCTCTCCGCCGCCGAAGAATACCTGGCCAGGCGCACGCCGGTCCTGTTCGCGTCGATTTTCGAACACCTGACGGAAGTCGGGGAAGCTCGCTCGGCCACGGAGATCGAGGATCATTTCCGGCGTAATTTTGGCATTGAAGGCGTGATCCTCGCCTGTGAATACCTGTCCGATCAAGGTCTGATTGGGAAAGCGGCGCTCCCGGTCCGCCTGACCAGACGGAGCAACGTGGACGTCAACGAGCTGGCGTTCTTCTGCGGATCGAGTGGGGCCGATGCCTGGTAGCGCCAGCCGTGCTCCTGCCAGGTCTCTGGCCCGCACCACGATTGCGGTGCAGGGCGCCCGCGTGCACAACCTGAAAAGCGTCTCACTCGAACTTCCGCGGGACCGCCTGATCGTGATCACCGGTCTCTCGGGTTCCGGCAAATCAAGCCTGGCGTTCGACACCATATACGCCGAAGGACAGCGCCGCTACATGGAATCCCTCTCCACGTACGCCAAGCGTTTTGTCTCCCAGGTGGCAAAGCCGGATGTGGACTTCGTTTACGGTCTTTCGCCCGTCATTTCCATCGAGCAGAAGACGGTTGGCAGCAATCCGCGCTCGACGGTCGGCACCATGACCGACATGGCGAGCTATCTCAACCTCCTCTTTGCCACCATCGCCGAGCCGCACTGCCCGCGAACCGGGGAGCGCGTCTTCAGCCGCACGCCGAACCAGATTCTCGAGGCTATCCTCGGACTTCCCGAAGGTGCGGAGGTCGAGCTCCGCGCTCCGGTTTTCAAAGTGTACGGCGAGGAGCTGGACTTCGTCCTTACGGAAGTCCGCAAGAAGGGTTGCCGTCAGATGATCATCGACGGCAAGCGCGTCGATGTTTCAGAAGAGCTCTCCCTCGAAGCGTCGGACGTGACCGATATGGACGCCGTGGTGGACCGCGTAATCGTTGCCCAGAAGCACGAGAAGACGCTCAAGGCGTCGATTGCTGCAACCCTGCTCGTAGGCGACGGGCTGATGCAGATTCAGGTCGTGAAGGGGGCATCGAGGGGCGATGCCGGCCGCTTCTATGAAGCACTCTGCAGTCCCGCTCACCATTTCGTGTATGGCGGCGTCGAGCCCGAGTACTTCATGTTCAACAATCCGGAGAGCGCCTGCCGGACCTGCGGCGGCCTGGGCGTCCACAAAATCACTCATCCGGAACTGCTGGTTCCGGACCCCAGACGCAGCATTCGGGGCGGCTGTTTCGTGAAGGAAGCGTACCGGTACAATCCGGACACCTGGGACGGGCGCATCATGTACACCCTCTCCACCGCGCTGAGATTCTCGCTTGACGAGCCCTGGGAGAAACTGCCGGAGACGGTGCGCCGTTCGATTCTCTATGGTCTGGACGGCCGGAAGCTGCGAACCACTTCTCCGCCCGAGTCGAAGGTGCAGCGCGAAAACTGGGACAGGCACGAGGTCAGCTTCGGGGGAATCGCGCGCCGCATCGAGCGCCAGTATCGGCGTTATCGCCAGCGCGGCGAAGCCAATTCCGGCATGGAGGAGTGGCTCGATCGCGTCATGGTCGAGCGCACATGCCCCGATTGCGGCGGCACGCGCCTCCGCTCCACTCGCTTATTGTTCACCATCGCGGGAAAGAGCATCCACGAGATAAGCGCGCTGAACTTCGACGAGCTGTACGCATATCTCGGGGGCCTGAAGCCCGCCGGGCGCGGGGCGCAGGCGGGAAGGCAGGTGATTGGCGAGATCCGCCGCCGCGTGGAACTGCTGCTGGGCATCGGTCTCGATTACCTGAACCTCAATCGGCGATCGGGCACGCTTTCGGGCGGCGAATCGCAGCGCATCCGCCTCTCCACGCAAATCGGGTCGGGCCTCATGGGCATGCTCTACGTTCTGGACGAACCCAGCATCGGTTTGCACCCCAAAGACAACGCCAAGATGATCGCGACGCTCGAAAGGCTGCGCGACATAGGCAACACCGTCATCGTAGTGGAGCACGACGAAGACACGATCCGGGCAGCCGACCATATTGTGGAGATGGGTCCCGGGCCCGGAGTTCACGGCGGCTCCGTGGTGGCGCAGGGTACACTCGACGACATTCTGAAGTGTAAGGCCTCGCCCACCGGCCAGTACCTCTCCGGCCGAAGAAGCATCGACACGCCCTCGCGGCGCCGCAGGGGAACAGGCAAGATCCTGACCGTTCGGGGCGCCAGAGAGAATAATCTGAAATCCATCGATGTCGAGTTTCCACTGGGACGGATGATCGCCGTGACCGGTGCGTCTGGCTCGGGCAAGAGTTCGTTGATCAACGAGGTTCTCTTCAAGGCGCTGTGGAAGCGGCTTGTCGACACCCGGACGTTGCCTGGCGATCACGACGGTATTGACGGGGCCGAGCATGTGCACAGGGTCGTGAACATAGACCAATCGCCGATCGGACGGAACAGCCGCTCGAACCCCGCGACCTACATCGGCTTCTATGACACGATTCGCGAACTCTTTGCCGGTGCGCCGGTTTCGGCCGAGCGCAGGTATACGCCGGGCCGGTTCAGCTTCAACGTCAAGGGTGGCCGTTGCGAGGAGTGCCAGGGCGAGGGCGTCATCACGACGCAGCTCTACTTCATGCCCGATGTCGAAGTGACCTGCGCAGTCTGCAAAGGCGCCCGCTTCAGCGCGGAAACGCTGGATGTGACGGTGCGGGGCAAGACGATTACGGACGTTCTGAACATGCCGGTAGAAGAAGGCGTCGCGTTCTTTGCGTCCGAGCCCACGATCAGTAGGAAAATAGCGGTGCTGAACGACCTCGGGCTGGGCTATCTGACGCTGGGCCAGTCCGCAACGACCCTCTCCGGCGGCGAGGCGCAGCGTATCAAGATCGCGGCCGAGCTGTCGAAACTGCAAAAATCGAAGCACACGCTGTACATCCTAGATGAGCCCACGACCGGCCTGCACCTCGCCGACGTTGAGCGACTGCTCGAATGT
The DNA here is from genome assembly GCA_963843095.1 of Bryobacterales bacterium. Classification (GTDB taxonomy): domain Bacteria; phylum Acidobacteriota; class Terriglobia; order Bryobacterales; family Bryobacteraceae; genus Bog-375. The sequence continues at coordinate 361 of CAWJLI010000170.1, read as the reverse complement.
CTCGCCCGCCTGGTGGACGCCGGCCACACCGCAATTGTGATCGAACACCATCTCGATGTGATCAAGACAGCCGACCATGTGATCGATCTCGGGCCGGAGGGGGGCCATGCGGGCGGCCAGGTCGTAGTCACAGGTACCCCGGAAGAAGTGGGGGCCTGCAAAAGCTCTTACACGGGCAGCTACCTGCAAATGCGATTGCGGGCTTAACCAGGGCCGTCGCGGGGCCGAAGGAAGCAGGACGGCCACTGCCGTAGAAAAGAATGATAATCACGATGGCTTCATCGCTTCATCAAGGGTAAGGGCCATACATAAACACTTCCCTTGGTCACATTTCGGTCCGGCGCCGGAACCGCCGCAGCAG